>NZ_CAXATZ010000019.1:0-50918 GCF_963971605.1 uncultured Xanthomarina sp. | reverse complement strand
CAAAGATACAACCCTTTTCCTTTATCAAACAAACTTTTTGCCAAGTATTTTTTAAAGGATTTGCAAGTGTTTCTTTTCTTGCCTTGTTGCCAAGTATTTACGTCCAAAAATTTATTTTAAAAAATTATACTATTTCTTGCTAGAGGCCAAATTGGATGTCAATAAAGTACTTTACAAAAAGAAATTCCATACAATACCAAATCGTATTGTAAAATCCCGATAAGGATGATTTGGAGCAGAGTAATAATCGTAACCTGTCCAGGCTGAATTAAAGTGCTCGGCTTTTAAATAGATTCTGGCTTGTTGAATTTTTGCATTCACAAAGAAATCAAATCTTGGAAACCCTCCATATTCTTGTTCTGTTTGAACATAAAATTCAGCCAATAGCGGATCATAACCATTCATATAATACTTAGAGAAGTAATTAAAGGTAATTCCTGTTTGCAAGAACAAGGCTCTCTTAAAAAAGTAATCTGAATAATATAACGTATTTCTAGTTACGATTTCCGGAACATTGAAAACACTGTTGTCGTCTTTAACAGTTTGATAAACTATAGAGTTATCCAAAGCAAATTTTCCATACTTAATTTCCTTCTCTAATTTAACCGTTAAATAGCTAATGGATTTATTGCTTTGGAACGGTTTTACCAAACCTGTGTCTGTTACTTTTTTAAAATAGGTATAATCGTTTATGGAAGTTACATCTACTGAAACATTTGCAAGTTTTTTGGACTTTAAAGCTAGTTCTATGTTTTGTGTTTCTATGTTATTGAAGTTGGTTTGCCAATTATAGTTTTCGTATACACTTTGGTATAATAAGTAGTTATAGTTTGGCGCTTTGGAATTATGACTGATTTTTGCCCCAAAGGCTATATCCTTAGTAAATTGATATGCTGCTTGACCACTAATATAATTCCCCTCAAAGTCTCCAGATACGTTTAATCCAAAATTACCTTCCAGACTAAACCTATTTATGGTTTTGGAGTAGGCTCCTCCAATAGAATACACATCTCCCAACAACCTATTGGTTATTAAAGTATTATTTATATATGTAACCTTGTCATACCCATAATTAAAATTGTTATAGGCAACATGAAACTTAATGTTTCCTAGTATATTATTGCTATACTCAGTATAAAGCTGGGTGTAAAAATCCTCAAGGGTTACTCTGTCCTTTAATGCTTCTTGCTGAAATGCTTCTCCAAAATAATCGTTTTGATCCTCCTGGTTATATTCATAGTATTTATCTTCAAAAGAAATGATATTCCCAAAGCTTAGTTTGTTTTTGGTTAAAGTATCTTTTTCCTTTAAAACTTTATATCTGTGATCCAAATAAAAACGTTTTCCCTTTAAAATGTTTTCGGCATCTTCAAAGTTTACAGCCAGTACAGACCTGTCTTTAAATTCTGGATTACCAGATTCAAAATAAGGTATGTTACTATCTTGCAAGCCTCCATTTTCTTCATTCAACAAATCTTGCATAACTATATGAGCATTTGCAACATATCTATTGTCTTTTGTTTTGTAACTTGAGGTAAACCTAAAATTTCCAGTACTGGTTAGAGCATGTTGATATTTACCCAAGGAACGCAATCCTTTATAGGCTATTGAAAAGTTAAACTGTTTGGAAGTGTTGGTCGTAAAAAAAGCATCGACTTGTTGCCCTTGACTAAAAGCTGTTTTGTAATAAAGCTCTGTGAGTGGTGTTGGCACATGATAGTAATAAATGTCTTCAACTTCCATGTAATTGAAATGCCTAGCCCTTGCTCCAAAAGAAGGCATTAAATCCAAATCGTTAAAACTATATATTAAGGTATTATAGGATTGACCAACATTTGAAAAAGGCATTAAATTAAAATTATCATTTCTTAGATAATTGAATTTGTAATCTCTTTTTACATTAAGTGTGGTATCTACAAAGGTTGTATCCCTCTCTTTTGAAATAATTAAATACTGCTCTATTTTAGCGTCTTTGTTTTTAATATTTTTATTACTGGTACTTATAGTGGAACCTTGATTCATGTTATCTTGATAATCTGGGTTCGCAATCAATCCATCTTGATTTTGCGTTTGGGTTTTATTTCGAGTTGGTGAAATTTGTGAAAATCCAAAATCAACAATACCTATTAAAAAAAATGCTAAAAATATTCTCTTCATAATTATTTTTTAGACCTTGCAGGTGTCTAATACTTGTATTGAATTTGTATTGTATTATCCTTATTCTATAATCTGATAACTAATTTTTGTCAAAAATAGAAAATATCTTATTGGATTTTATTTATAAAAGACAATATTACAATTAATAATAACGACTTATTCTTAAGATTTATATAAATGCTGAAATTTAATTTTTCAAATTTTTCCATAGAATGTGGGACAGACGAAGCTGGCAGAGGCTGTCTTTCTGGACCTGTTACTGCTGCTGCAGTTATTTTACCGAAAGATTTTAAAAATTCCATATTAAACGATTCCAAGCAAGTATCTGAAAAAAAAAGGGACTTTTTAAGACCTTATATAGAAGAACACGCTTTAGCATACAGTGTGGCACATGTATTTCCAGAAACCATAGATAAAATAAATATTTTAAACGCTTCCATACTTGCCATGCACAAGGCCATTGAAACCTTAAAAACAAAACCCGAGTTTATTATTGTGGATGGCAATAGGTTTAAACCTTTTCAAGATATTCAAAGCAAGACCATTATTAAAGGAGACAGCAAGTATCTTTCCATAGCTGCCGCATCCATACTTGCAAAGACCTATAGAGATGAGTACATGAAATCCATACATGACGAATTTCCCATGTATCAATGGAATCAAAACAAAGGCTATCCAACCAAAGCACATAGACTTGCCATAAAGGAATATGGTATAACAGAGTATCATAGAAAATCTTTTAGACTCTTGCCTGAACAATTAAAATTAGAACTATAACTTATTATATTTGCATAAAACCCTCAACATAAATGAAAGGCATTTTTAATTTCATCCTAATTACTTTATTTGTTACCAGTTGCACTAAAGACAGGAACCACGGCAACCCATTGGATTTTATTCCAGAAAATGCTTCATTTATACTAAAGGTTTCCGATCTTGAAAGTCTAAAAAACAACATTAACAACAACCATTTTCTTGAGGAACTGTCAAAATCCAAAACAGTTTCATCTGTTTCAAAACAGCTGGAAGCCTTAAATTATTTTAAAACAAACACCGAACTATTGCTATGTTTTGTTTCGGACAAAAACGATAGTTTGCAATATGCCATAATTACAGATTACACCAAAGACCTATTTACTGTTGACTCCCTACTCAACCATAAAATTGAAACCATTAGTACCAAAAACCTTTCCATAACCAAAACAACCGTGGAGAATCATTTGCTGTATAGTGTTATTAAGGACAGTGTGTTTATTGGAGCTTCGCATATGGATCTATTGACCCAATCTCTGGACAAGAAGAACAATCCATTAAAATTTGCGGAATTATTGGAAACAGCAGACAAAAACAGTCAGTTATCTGTTTTAATAAATGAAAACAACAATTACTTTAATTCCTTTTTTATAAATGATACAGTTGCAAAGCAAAAACTAGGCAATTCCATTTTGTTAGATATAGATTTAAAACAAGATGAAATACTTTTTAATGGCATTACAAAAGCAACAGACTCCACAAAAAGCCTTATAGAGGTTTTTAAAAACACCATGCCGCAAGAAAACCAAATGGCCAGAATAACACCTTCCAACAGCGAT
Organism: uncultured Xanthomarina sp.; assembly: GCF_963971605.1. Classification (NCBI taxonomy): domain Bacteria; kingdom Pseudomonadati; phylum Bacteroidota; class Flavobacteriia; order Flavobacteriales; family Flavobacteriaceae; genus Xanthomarina; species uncultured Xanthomarina sp. The sequence goes on along the minus strand of NZ_CAXATZ010000019.1, from coordinate 47,169 downwards.
GCGTTTTTAAGCTTTACCTTTAACAATTTCAGTAATTTCAAACAAAATTTAAAATCTTATCAAACTATTGACTCCTTATCTACAGAGACCACTTTGTTTGACAACATTGTTGAAGTAGGCGTTGTTTTTGAAGGTAGCCAAGAAGCCATTGTATTAAATTCGTTAGACGAAGTTTCCACAAGCCATGCGCTTTCCAACCAACAAAACCTAGCAGAGACCTATAGGGATATTGATATCTACCATTTTTCCTCTCCAAATTTGTTCCAACAAACGTTTTCGCCTTTTGTACAATCCAACAATGCTGTTTTATATTGTGCAATAGACAATTTCTTTGTTTTTGGCAGCTCAGTGGACATGCTTCAAAACATTATAGCAAATTATCAAAACAATACCACTTTAAGCCAAAGATCCTATTTTGAAACCATAAAGGAGAATTTGAGCGATGAAGCTTCGCTAATGTATGTAGTGAACCCTTCCACATTAAACCGTAAAATGGAACAGTTTCTTAATGAAAACCTCCCATTGCAACTGGACCATTATAAAGCGTCTGCCATACAGTTTATTTACGACACCAATTTTGCACACGTAAATGCCATTATTAAAAAGAGCAAAACCAAGGCCATTGAAAATTCGGTTACGGAAGAATTCAACATAAAAATTACTGAAGAGATTTTAAACACACCTCAATTTGTTAAAAATCATGAAACAAACCAAAAAGAAATTATTCTTCAAGATGTAAAAAATAACCTGTATTTAATTTCCAATACAGGGAAATTACTATGGAAAAAACAACTTGATGGTGCCATACTTGGCAAAATAGAACAAATAGATATGTACAAAAACGGTAGACTGCAATTGGCGTTTGCTACGCCAAATCGTATTTATGTTTTAGACAGAAATGGAAAAGAGGTGGCTCCGTTCCCATTAAAATTCAACGATAAAGTTACCCAACCCCTTTCTGTTTTCGATTACGACAACAATAGGAATTACCGCTTATTGGTTACCCAAGGGAAAAACATTCTTATGTATGATCAATTGGGAAAAACCGTTAAAGGCTTTAATTTTAAAAGTGCAGAAAGCCCTTTGATATATCAACCACAACATATTAGAATAGGCAGAAAAGATTACCTGTTGTTTAAAACAGCAAACAAACTGTATATCTTGGATCGTGTGGGTAAAACCAGAGTATCTCCAAAAAACAGTTATAACTATTCCAACCAAGCTGTGTATTTGTACAATAACAAATTTACAACTACCACAACAGATGGCAAACTGGTTACCATAGATACCAACGGAAATACAGCAGAACAAAACCTCCAACTTACAGATAGGCACCACATAGAAACCACATCCAAAACCCTTGTAGCACAGTCCGAAAATAGGTTGACCATAAAAAACAAAACCTTGGAAATGGACTATGGCAATTACACCAAACCAGATATTTTTTACATCTACGATAAAATTTATGTTTCTGTAACCGATTTACAAGCCAAGAAAATTTATCTGTTTGACAGCCAAGGAAAGTCTATTGCCAACTTCCCTGTTTATGGAAACTCCAAAATAAGCCTTGATAATATTGATAAAGACAAAAATCTGGAGTTTGTAACCAAAGGAGACAGTAATTCCATACTTATTTACCAGATTAATTAAGCTTAAGCTTACCAAACATACACAAACCAAGACCAACCATACAATGCTTTTGCTTACAATTAGTTTTAATGGTATATTCCGTTTATTTTAGTATTTTAACCAGTATATTTTAAAGAACATATACATAAAAAACTGTGTCAAAATGTTAACTTTATATTATGGTAACCATTAAAGTTCAATAAGAAACCCAAAATTCAATAATTATGAAAAAAAACACATTTGTCCTAATTATCTTATCACTACTATTGTTTACCAATATGAGCTGTGAAGACGATGACAACAACAATACGAATGAGGAAATAGAATTAACTGCAACAAATTATATTTATGAAGGTGATTTAAGAACATTCTATTTAGAATCCGAAATCAATAGGCTTAATGAAGACATTGAGGAGTGGATGCAAATACCAGATAGCGATCCAGGATATAATCAAGCACAAGAAAACATTGCTGCAGCAAACGACCAAATAGACTTACATGAAACCGAAATAGCTGGTATTTTAAGTCCTGCTGAAGCTTTTTCTATTATCAACCCTATTATACCTCCTATTCCACCATCGCCATCACCATGTATTTGCTTTAATGTTTACAACTCCATTAGGAACATTGTTTTATTACCAGGCACAGACCAATTAAGCTTAACTATTAGGGATTATGAAACAGAAACCATAATAGTTAGCACAAACAACAATTCTCCTGTTGAGATTATTCCAAACACACAAAACTCAGGAAGGTTTCAACCATTTCAATTTGAACAGCCAGGATTTAATGGCCAAGCTACACTAACCATACAAAGTGACGGCCAAACCTATTCCATTTTATTGGATTTTCAAGAACCGGAATAAAACAATCATTCAAAATATTATTCATTAAAATATTTGTAATTTAGTCTTCAGTCATACTGAAGACTTTTTTTATGAAAACGCCTCTATTGCTACTACTTATAATATGTTTTAAGAGCCATGTTTTTTCCCAAAACAAAACAGATTCCCTTTACAGTAATGCCATAACGGAATTTTATGGCAAAGCCTACCAACATCTTTATACTCAAGAAGATTCTGCATATTATTATTTCAATAAAATAAATTCCATGGCTATCAAACATGGGGATTTTGAAAGCTTAATAAGCAGCATCAGTGCTTCAAATAAAACAGCAGGTCATTTTTACAATCTTGAAAGAATGAAAACCAACTTGGAACGGTTGGACTCTATAGTATTAAAGAATGATTCAGAATTAAAAAAAACAGAAAACTACCTAATCTATATAAATTCCATCTGGCTGGATAAAGGTCTGTATTATTTCAGGTTAAACGACTATGATAAATCCAGAAAAGCATTTCAAGCCATCATTACCTCAATTGAAACCTTGGATAGCAGAAAGCTGAATATATATTTAATAGATTTGTTAACCAGTGCATACAGCTTTATAGCAAAAATGTATGTAAACGACGGCAAATACAACTTAGCCAAAGATTATTACACAAAAAACATTCACTTTTTAGAATCCAATAAAGCAGACGATATTGTAAAGATTAATAGAACTTACAGTTTATTGGCAGAAGTTTTAAAGAACCAAAAACAGCTGGATTCCTCCAACAGCTACTTTAAAAAATCTTTGAAGTATAACCTGGTAAACAACGGTTCTTCCAGCAGTATTGTTACAGAGGCCAACCATTTGTTGGAAAACTATTTAAATCAATCGCAAATAGATAGTGCCAATTATTACTTAAATATCATTAAAAAAAACCTTCCTGACAAGCATCCAAGATGGAACGTGTACTACGAGGCCAAAGCCAAAATACATATAGCTACAGGAGCTTATGAAATGGCAGAAGAAGAACTGCAAATAGCTTTAGATCTCATTAAACAAAAATGGAAAAACCAACCTCATAACGATGTGGCTGAAGCTTATAACAACATTGGGTTGTTGCATGCCAAATTTAAGAATCCCACTAAAGCTTTGGAAAATTACAATCTAGCCTTACAACAGTTTTCAGAAATAAACAATTCCTCTACCATTAACCAAACAGTGGTTTTAAAAATCTTAAAAAACAAAGCCTTGGCTTTAAACAGTTTAAAATTGTATTCAGAAAACCTTATAACCATTGATCAAGCGTTAGAAACCCTAGACCAGCTAAAGCCTACTTTTAAAAGCAACACAGACAAACTGTTTTTAATGGAGGAAGCTTTTCCAGTTTTTGAATCTGGCCTAGAAGCTGTTTATAATTTATATCAAGAAACCAAACAAGACTCACTTTTGGATAAGGCTTTTTATTATTCAGAAAAAAGCAAGAGTGTTTTGCTTTTAGAAGCCATTTTAAGCACAAAAGCCACAAAATTCGCGAACATTCCAAAAGATATCATTGAAAAGGAACAACTTTTAAAATCCAAAATCAATCATTTAGAAAAACAAATCAACCATACCAAGAATCAAGCTTTGGAGGATAGACTCTTTGACGTTAAAAACAATTACAGGGAACTTATAACAACCATAGAAAACAGGTATAAAACCTATTACGATTTAAAATACAATTCTAAAGTAATAAACATAAAAGAATTACAAACCCTCTTGGATACCAAGGATGCTTTGCTATCCTACTTTTATGGAAATCATCACATTTATACAATCACCATTACAAAAAAATCAAAACATATAACACGTTGTAAATTAAATAACGACCTAGAAAACAATATTGTTTCCCTGTACAAATTGCTAAACAACCCAAAATCCAATCTTGAAGAGTTAAACAGCAAATCGTTTTATTTGTACACTAAACTAGTGGCTCCAAACATTGATAATCTGTCCCATAAAAATCTTATTATTGTAACAGATGGCTTATTGAATTACATTCCATTTTCAAGCTTTTCAACCAATGGCAGAGCGAAGTATGTAATTGAAAACCATGCCATAAGCTATGTAAATTCTGCTACTTTATTTAAACAGCTTTCAGAGAAAGAAGGCATCAACAACAAGGTTTTGGCCTTTGCTCCCAGTTTTGATGCATCGATTAATGCCAACTTAATGCCTTTACCAAACAATCAAACCGAAGCCGAGGACATCTTAAATTATTTCAGTGGAAAAACCTTGACCAATACCCAAGCGACACTTCAAAATTTTAATACCGAAAGTGAACATTATGGGTTGTTACATTTTGCCACACATGCCATTTTAAATGATGAAACTCCCGAATATTCCTATTTGGCATTTCAACCCAATAACACCAATTCCAACCTACTTTATGTTAGCGATCTATATAATTTAAACCTCAACACCAATTTGGTAACCTTGAGTGCTTGCGAAAGTGGCATAGGCAATTTAAAACGTGGGGAAGGATTTTTAAGTCTTGCCAGAGGCTTTTACTTTGGTGGAGCTTCCAGTATATCCAGCACCTTATGGAAAATTAACGATGGCTCCACTTTAAAGATCATGGATGCTTTTTATAAAAATCTATCAGAAGGAAACTCCAAAAGCTTGGCATTGCAACAAGCACAAGTTTCTTTTTTAAATGAAAACAGCCAAAATGCCTTAGTGCATCCTTATTACTGGTCTGGATTTATAATTTCTGGAAATACCTCAGCAATTGCCACTACCAACAATTGGTTATGGTATGTGGCAATAGGAGTTGTTTTGTTATTGATAATAGGTTTGCTAGTAAAGAAAAACCAAAAGTCTAGTTAAGCTCCTTTAAAAGTGCTTGTGCTTTATCTTTGTTATAGGAATAATTGGCCATTAAGTGTTCCAAATAGGATACTGCCAAAGATTTATCTTTCTCTTTAATTGCAATTAAGGCCAGATACCATGTAGCTTCTGCAACAAAACTTTCATTTTTGGCAACTACTTGTTGAAACAAACCTTTGGCCTCTTGAATGTTGTCCATACCCAAATAAGCTTGAGCTTTGTAAAAATTTAGGTAATCTTTGGTTTCATCAGCTGAAAGTGCCTCAAATTTTTCAATGGCTGTTTGGTAATTCTTGGTTTCGTAAGCTACAAAAGCTTCACGTTCTATAGAATTGGCATCGTCACTTCTGGTAATGGTATAAACCGTATTTGGATATTCGGTAAAATGATTCTCATACAAACTAATGTAATTGGTACTAAAAAAGGTATTGTATCCAAACCAACCAAACAAAATGGCTATAGAAGCAGCTATGGCAAGGTTTCTGTAGTTAAACACGGTATTATGACGTTTATTTATTTTTGTTTCAACCTCATTAAGCATTGCTTTTAGCCTATCGGTTTCATGGCTTTTTATGGCTTTTTGCAATCCCTTTTCAAATTCAAATTCAGCTTTAAATTCGGCATCTGTTTCCAGTAATTTTTTGAAAACGGATTCTTGCTCAGGTGTTAAACTGTTAGAAAAATAATGATATAAAAGTTCTTGATTGTTCATTGCTATTGTTAATTGCTATTAATTCGTTCCTTTAAGGTTTTCATACATCTGGATTTAGCACTTTTAACCACATTTTCACTGGTATATTCACTAGTTTCTATAATGTCTTTAATGGTAAATCCTCTGTAATAGAATAAGGTTAACAATTCCTGACATTTTTTTCCTAAGGTTGCAAAATGCTTTTTCAACAAAACTTGTTCTGTTGTTAGGGCTTCCTGATCTAAATCCAGGTTCATATCTTCAAGTTCTTCTTTTTCTCTAATAAGGGACAAATCGAAATCTGGATTTATAGTCTTCTTATTCTTTTTCATTTTATCAAAAATTAAATACTTTCCTATACTAAATAAGTAGGTAGTTATAGAACTTGTAAATTCTTCCACTTTGCCTTGCATCACATTATTATAGAAAATAATATAGGCATCTTGATAGACATCTATGGTATCTTCTTGGGACAGATGATACTTTTTGGCAAAATTTATAAAATGGTTCCTATTGTCTTCATAAACCCGTTTAAAGAGCAATTCGGAGCCTTTTTTTAAATCTTCAACAGTTATGTTCTCTTGAACTCTATGCATTTAATATCCTAAATTATAAAAGGTTAACACGATGCTGCTAAATTAACTTTTTTTAAGCAGAAGCCATTCATTTTTAAAAGAGTTATCAATAATTGTATGTTTTCCAGTGTTGAATGTTAACCTTTCTGTTTATACAATATTAAAAAGAAAAACATCAATAACTTAAAAACATTTAAAAACATGAAACTACTTAATTTCAAATCCTTCAACAACACAAAAAATCTACTTATGTATGCAGCAATCCTATTGTTTGGATTACAAACCCAGGCACAAATAGCCCTTGGTGGCGGATTGGCTTATAACGAAAAGGTTTCAGGTCCTGGAATTACACTTAAAGCAGAGTTCAACATTACGGAACAAATTGCTATTGCACCTGGAGGAACTTACTTTTTTGGAAATAGCTTATATGGCTACAACCAAAATATTTTAGCTGTAGATGTAAATGCCCATTACTTTTTCAACATTATTGATGACAAGCTAAAAATTTATCCGTTGCTAGGTGTCAATTATTCCAACTACAAAACAGGCGCGTATTATTATGGGTATTATTACGATACTTATGAGGTAAGCGATAACGCTTTTGGTGCCAATATTGGAGCTGGTGGCAAATGGGCTTTCTCCGAAAAGCTAAGTGTTTACCTAGAACCAAAATACATTGTAAGCGATTACGAACAAATAGTGGTAAATGCTGGCATTCTATTCCAAATTTAAAGAAACCGACTCTGCATTTGTTAACCTAATTATTTTATTTGAATCTGTCTTCAGGGGAAAAGCCAAAAACCATTTTTTGGCTTTTTTTCATTGCTATGTTAACCTTTTTAAAAACAACTCATTAAATAGCAAACCTTTAAAAAACAATACGATGAAATATTTAAAAAACAACAAACAAAGCTTTAATCTAGGCTTTATGTTCAAAACATTGTTCATGGTGTTAATAGGAATAATTATTTTTTCCTGTGACACAGACGATACACCAAGTGAAGAAAACAATCCTCCTGGTGAAATAACAGGATATTCCAATATTAAAAATACACAATGGAGAGATAACATTGGACAGGAATTTGAAGTGGAAGGAATTTTAGTGGAAGAAAACGGCATTGCTAAACTATTAATCGATAAAAACGATTATTATATAGATGGTCTTATTAACGAAATCAACTACATCTATATAGATAAAGTTTCAAGCTTGGATAATTCCTTGAATTTCGCAGAGTATTTTGGAAAAAAAGTGAAAATTAAAGGAACCTGTGAAGAAAATGAAGACAATACCATTCAAGTTTCTTCGCAATTAATTGGAGACATTTCTTTGGCAACCATTGTCATTAGCGATCTAACCAATATTCAGATTATCAATCCAAATATCATTATTCAAAGACCTCCAATAATTTCTATCTGTCAAATTTACCCACAAATCTGCGAGTTCCCAGTCTTTCAGAACAATAAAACAGCTTTGTTATATAGTGGAGGCATTAATTCTAGTTATGCTTATAAAAGATATTGGAACGATTTAAAATTAATGTATACCATTTTAAGGGACAAAGGCTATCCAGAAAACAAAATACGCGTAGTCTATAAAAATGGTGTTGGTGAGGACAGCGAAATCCCTGTGCATTATGCTGCCAACCAAACAGGTCTGGATGAAGCTTTTAGCTACTTAAACGAGTATACAAATAGTGCCACCAAATTCTTTTTAATGATGAATAACCATGGAGGAGGCAAAGATAATTTTGGACGCCCAAGCACTGGTGTGTTCGATGCTGATGGTGATGATAATAGAGGAAGTATTTCTGACAATACAGACGAACAATATTTTTATTATAATTCCTCTACGGCATTAACCGACGATTACTTAGCAACAAAAATTAATGAACTTGGTTTTGGTTCTATGATAGCTGTTGTAAAACCTTGTTACAGCGGTGGCGTTATTTGGGATTTTAGAGGGCCTAACAGGGTTATTATGACCTCTGGAACAGAATTTCAGGTTACCTACTCTCATACCTCTGGTTTATATGGCGAGTTTACCTATCATTTTTTTGCTGCTGTTACAGGACAAGACCCAATAACTGGAGCAACTGTTAATGCCGATTTGAACAGCGATGGACAAGTGTCCATGTACGAAGCTCAAAAATACATTCTTGCAAACGATGCTAGACCTGAGCAACCTCAATACGAAGACGACAATGATGGTGTTGGCACCTCATCACCTAGTGCTTCTGGTTTTGGAGCAACAACATTCTTATAATGGAAATTTAAACCTTAAAAAACCGAAAAGAATGCTTTTCGGTTTTTTTCCATTTCCATGTTAACCTTTCAAAAAAACAAACATAAATACCATATAACTATTAATTATAAATTTTAAAATCATGAAAACAATTTCAAAAACAATTCAAAAAACAATGTCAAAATCTAAGTACGTACTCATGGCTATATTGGTCGCTTTTAGTGTTTCCTGTTCTCCAGAAGATGGTGAGGATGGTGCTGTAGGACCAGCAGGTCCTCAAGGCCCAGCTGGCACAGATGGCAATGCCAATGTTATAAGCTCTGGTTGGATAGAATATGATGAAGCAGTTTGGTCTCCTTTAACTGATGAATTTAGCATAGACTATAGAAACTATCCAATAACAGTACCTGACATTTCTCAAGATATTGTTGACAATGGAGTAGTTCTCGTTTATACGCGTTTTGTAATAAGTAATACAGACACATTTATACTTCCTTTTTCAGCTAATATTACTGGTGGAGAACAAACATTAAGTTTTCAAATAGAGCTTAATGACTTAACTATTAAAATGCGAAATGTAAGTGGCGCTGGAGATCCTGGCACCTTTGGAGGTCCTGGAATAGCTGAATATAGATATGTAATCATACCAGCTAATGCTACTGGAAGATTAGGAAATACAGATTTATCTAAAATGTCCTACAAGGAAGTTATGGAGTTGTTTGATTTAAAGCCTTAATCTTTAAATATATTTTCTAAAAACCGAAGCTAATCCCTTCGGTTTTTTTATGAACATCGCTTAGCTGTTTCTAACAAAATGCTTAGTATTGCAGTCTCAATATTCAGACCATGATTTCACGTAAAAACGCCTCCATATCCAAATGTATCATCCATAAAGTGGGTAACAAGCACAACAACACCAAAAATGCTTTTTCAGAAAAAGAAGTGCATTTCGACGAAGCCAGTTACGAGCTGATGTTGCCGTTTTTATTAAGGCCTTTTGGATCTGTGGTGCAATCTTACAGGTTTAACCATCATGCCGATATTTCCTTAAACGAAATAAACACCTACAGTTCACAACTGTTTTCTGAAGATGATGCCTTTGTTGAAACCTCCAAACACATCGTGAAACATTTGTTCGAGCAATCCAATTCGGCACAAATAAAAACTGGCGATGTGCTTATTGTCATGTTTGAAGGTATTGAATTCAACGAAATAACCACCAATGCCTTAGGGATTTTTAAAATAGAAAACAAGGTCAATTTCTTTCAAACCTATTTGGAAAACAATAGTTATGATGTGTTGGTACAAAAAGGCATCAGCTCTAAAAAAGTGGATAAAGCCTGTTTAATTTTAAACCAAACAGATGCCGAAGGACCCATTGTACTTAGTGCAGACAACAACAATTACGATGCGCAATATTGGACCAATCATTTTTTGAACATCAAATATGCAGACGATGCCAACAACCACACCCAACAATACATTGAGTTATGTAAGGATTTTTCTGAAGACATTTTAAAAATATCTTATGGCAACCAAGAGCAAAGTACGTTTTTAGCAAAAACCATCGATTTTTTCAAAGAAAACGAAACTGTAAATATTGAACGCTTTAAAGACGAAATTTTTGAAGAAGACAAACACAAAACCCTATTTGACGATTACAAAAAAACCTTTGAAAGCGAACAGGACATCCTTATTAGAAATCAATTTGATGTGGCTGAAGCTGTAGTGAAAAAAGAGAAGAAAAAAATTAAAACCGAAATTAAACTGGATACCAACATTCAAATTAAATTGGATATCGATGCTCCTGACGCATCCAGTGAATACCTGGAACGTGGTTACGACGATGAGAAAAAAATGCACTATTACAAAGTGTATTTCAATGCAGAAGGGTAATGCCTATTACGTTTTAATATCTAATAGTTCTTAATTAAAAATAGATTAATTGTTTATTCAGTGTCAAAATTGTAACTTAGGTTGAAACATGTATACCTAATTATGAAAAAAACATTGCAAATAAGTAACGGGTTGGCTCTTTTGGCAACCATATTCATTAATTATCTATCAAACACAGGAAAGATTAACAATACCACTATTGGCGAAGTTTCAAATCAGTATAATTCCTTATTTACTCCTGCTGGCTACGCATTCTCCATATGGGGTTTTATCTATTTGCTATTATTGGGTTTTATCGTGTATCTAGGCAGAAGCTTGTTTGTAAAAACATCCTCCAACCACGACTTTATTTTAAAAACAGGTTGGTGGTTTGTTATTTCCTGCATTGCCAATAGCGCTTGGGTGTTTAGTTGGCTGTATGAGTATACAGGGCTTTCTTGTATTTTTATATTTATATTACTGTTTGCACTTTTAAAAATTGTTTTAAACAATGCCATGGAACTTTGGGATGCTCCCATAACGACTATTGTTTTTGTTTGGTGGCCTTTTACGTTTTATAGTGGCTGGGTTACTGTAGCGAGTATTGCTAATGTTTCCTCTTATTTAGTAAAAATTAATTGGAATGGTTTTGGGGTATCAGACGTAACCTGGACCCTCATCATGATTGGTATTGCAACGCTAATAAATTTATGGGTTACCTGGAAACGTAACATGCGTGAATTTGCACTTGTTGGAGCTTGGGCCTTAATAGCCATTGCTGTAGCTAATAAAGACACACATACCAGTATTTTTTATATGGCTATAATAACCGCTATTATTATAATTATTAGCAGTTCGGTTCATGGGTATAAAAACAAAGCTACAAGCCCACTTATTAAATACAAGCAATATAAAGTAAGTAAAGTGTAGAAAACTAAAAAAATATTAACATTTGCTTTCTGAACAAGCCAATTCTGCTTCAAACAATACAGTAAAATGCTTTAACAGCTTGTTTTTTACCTCAACCTCATCAACTTCTTTTTTACCAAGCTCTACATGTAAAGATGTTACAGCTTTTCCACGAATCCCACAAGGGATCATATGGTCAAAATAACCTAGATTGGCATTGACGTTTAAGGCGAAACCATGCATGGTTACCCATCTGCTGGCACGAACTCCCATAGCACATATTTTTCTGGCAAAAGGGGTTCCCACATCCAACCAAACACCAGTTTCCCCTTTACTTCGTTCGGCTTTCAAGCCATATTCTGCTAAAGTTAAAATAATCATTTCTTCAAGTAATCGAAGATATTTATGAATATCCGTAAAAAAGTTTTCCAAATCCAAAATAGGATAGCCCACTATTTGTCCTGGACCATGATAGGTTATATCTCCACCTCTATTCACTTTGTAAAAACTGGCTCCTTTTGCTTCAAGCTGCTCTTCGTTAATAAGCAAATTGCTCATGTCGCCACTTTTTCCAAGTGTGTACACATGTGGATGCTCTACAAATAAAAAGTAATTGGTCGTTTCCAGGTTGGCATTTTCCCTCCGGTTCTTAACCTTCGTATCTACAATCTCTTTAAACAATGACTCTTGATAGTCCCAAGTCTCTTTATAATCCTTACTTCCTAAATCCTGAAGTTGTATGCGCTTATTCATAGACAGCAAAATTACGATAATTTCTTCTGAATTTCGATTTAGAGTTTATTGTTTATTCCTAAGAAATTCGCAAAAAACACACATAGGGAAGCTTTGATATCTTTATTAAAAGCAACAGAATTCTAGTTTCTTGGGTTGTTCAAAATCACCAAGGCCGCAATAACCCCTGGTACCCATCCACAAAGCCATAATAAAAATACAATTAGAATAGACCCACAGCCTTTATCTATTACAGCCAAAGGAGGGCAAAAAATGGAAAGCAAAACACGCCAAAAACTCATGATGGATTATTTTAAATGATTGATGTACTTATTTGTCAACAAACATACTGTTTTGTTACAAACAATTTCCAATATAATAAATTGATATCCTAACTTATAGTATTTATCTTTGTAGCTTCAAAAAAACACAATTACATTATATATGTCGCAATTATCAGAACAAGAATTAGTACGAAGAGACAAACTCGCCAAATTACGCGAGTTGGGCATCAACCCCTATCCAGCAGATTTATTCCCATACACGCACACGTCCAAACAGGTAAAACAGGATTTTGCAGAAGATAAAAAAGTAGTGGTTGCAGGAAGGTTGATGTCACGTAGAATTCAAGGTAATGCCAGCTTTGCAGAACTTCAAGATAGCGAAGGCAGGATACAGGTCTACTTTAACAGAGACGAAATTTGTTCTGGTGAAGACAAAACCAAATACAATACCGTTTATAAAAAACTTTTGGATATTGGTGATTTTATTGGTGTTGAAGGTGAATTATTCACAACCAAAGTGGGCGAAAAAACCGTAAAGGTGAAAGATTTCAAACTTCTTAGTAAAGCCCTTAAACCTTTACCTTTACCTAGAACAGATTCCGATGGCAATGTACACGATGCCTTTACAGATCCAGAGTTGCGTTTTAGACAACGATATGCCGATTTAGTGGTAAATCCTCACGTAAAGGAAGTCTTTGTGAAAAGGACCAAGCTTTTTAATGCCATGCGGGATTTCTTTAACCAAGCTGGATATTTTGAAGTAGAAACCCCTATCCTGCAACCCATTCCTGGTGGTGCAGCAGCAAGACCTTTTGTAACACACCATAATAGTTTGGATATTCCATTATACATGCGAATTGCCAATGAATTATATTTAAAACGTCTTATAGTTGGTGGGTTTGAAGGTGTATACGAGTTTTCTAAAAATTTCCGAAATGAAGGGATGGACAAAACACATAATCCAGAATTTACAGCCATGGAAATATACGTAGCCTACAAAGATTACAACTGGATGATGGATTTTTGCGAACAACTCTTGGAACATTGCGCCTTGGCAGTAAACGGAACTACCAAAGCCACCTTTGGCAAACACGAAATAGATTTTAAAGCCCCTTACGCTAGGGTTACCATGGCCGATTCCATTAAGCATTTTACTGGGTTCGATATCACTGGTAAAACAGAAGAACAAATAAGACAAGCTGCCAAAGACCTAGGTGTTGAAGTAGATGAAACCATGGGTAAAGGAAAACTTATTGATGAAATATTTGGTGAAAAATGTGAAGGCAACTACATCCAACCAACCTTTATTACCGACTATCCAAAAGAAATGAGCCCTTTGTGTAAAGAACACAGGGACAATCCAGAATTAACCGAGCGTTTTGAACTTATGGTTTGTGGTAAGGAAATTGCCAATGCTTATTCAGAATTGAACGACCCAATAGACCAACGTGAACGGTTTGAGCACCAATTAAAACTGGCTGCCAAAGGAGACGACGAAGCTACCGAATTTATTGATTACGATTTCCTTCGTGCCCTGGAATATGGCATGCCTCCAACCTCAGGAATGGGAATTGGTATGGATAGATTAATAATGTTTTTAACAAACAATCAATCTATTCAAGAAGTGCTTTTCTTCCCTCAAATGAGACCAGAAAAAAAAGCCATAGAAATGACCGAAGACGAAAAAACTGTTTTCAAACTTCTAAAAACCTCCTCACCAATAGATCTAAACACTTTAAAAGCAAAATCTGGTTTAAGCAATAAAAAATGGGATAAATCCATAAAAGGCCTCACAAAAAACAAACTTGCTAAAGTTGAAAAAACAGACGAAGGCTTAATGGTTGAAGCTATATAAGACAACTTTTAACGTAATTATAAGTCAAGGAACTACAGAAATGTAGTTCCTTTTTTTTATTTTTAAGGAAATGAAAACGTTTTTGCAACGACTTAACAAACATTAAAAAACTTGACGTTATGAAAATTTTAAAAAGTATATTTTTGGTTTGCCTTCTTTTGTCCACAACCTATGCTGTTCAAGCACAAAACATAGATTCAGATAAATCGGTCGTTGATTTTAAAATATCTGGAGGTGGTATTTTTACTGTAAAAGGTACTTTTACAGGTATGCAAGGGGAATTCAAGTTTAATGAATCGGATGTTTCCAATTCTAATTTTGACATTTGTATTGAATCCAAAACCTTAAATACCAAAAACGAAAAGCGCGATACCCATTTACATTCTGCTGATTTTTTTGAGGTAGAAAAGTATCCCACTATTTGTTACAAATCATCTTCTGTTTCCAAAACCAGCGATGGTTATCAAACCACAGGTGAGATGACCATTCATGGTGTTACCAAAACCGTGACTATTCCTTTTACATTTAAAAACAATACATTTATAGGCGAATTGGAAATCAATCGTTTTGACTATAAAATTGGTGAGGACTTTGGCACTATACGCGTTGGCGAAACTGCTAAAGTGACCATTACCTGTAAAGTCAAGTAGCAAATTCTATTCTTGCTCTAGTATCTGTCATAAAACTAAAAAAGTGTCATTCTGAATTTATTTCAGAATCTTAAGTAAGCTTTTATCCTTTTTAGAATCTGAAACAAGTTCAGATTGACAATAATTCATCGTTCAAGAGAACTGCTTCAATAGAATGAACGAATTTAAATTAATCCCGAATCAAAGGTAGCGTCGAGCATCGCAAAAGACCTTCCTGTTTGGCTATTTCAGCATAAGGCACTTCTTCAACGGTAAAGCCATTGCTTCTTAACCAAGCGTTTAATCTGGTAAAATTCTTTTCAGAAACAACCACATCTTCAGCTATGGAAAACACATTGCTGTTCATATGGTACATTTCTTCCCTGGTTATATGGAACAAGTTCTCTTTTCCAAACAAATCAACCAAATACATATAATCGCTTTCTTCCCGGAAACCACTTTTATAGATAATGCCTTTATTTTTCCCTACGGGTTGGAAACAGCAATCCAAATGCAAGGCATTGTCCCTTGGTTCAATTTTGGATTTCACCAAATCGAATTCCTTCACAATTTTATGTGGAAACAAATCCTTGATATACTGCACACCTTCCATATTGGTTCTGGCAGTTATATAGTTCTTATAGTCACTACCTTTATAGGTACCAATAAAAATATGGTTGTTCCAAAGCATGACATCTCCACCTTCTATATGAACCTCTTCTGGAGGTCTTACCACTTTTTTTGGATCTATTTGGTCTATAACATACTGAATAGCATCCAATTCTTCTTCTCTATTTGGAAGAATATTCGCTTTTACAAAAACATCGTCAATAACAAATGCTATGTCCCTTGTAAAAATTTGGTTACAGTCTTTTATCAATTCTGGTCTGTACACTTTAATGTTGTACTTCTCGAATACCTTTGCAACTGCTTCCATTTCCTTGACCATGTCTGCTTCCACAGGATAGGTTCCTGCTTTAATATGTTCTAAAGATTTTGGGTCGTAAGCTTGCTCTTCGGTTGGTGTGGGACCATTACTAACTGCAGTGCCTAAAACTACGGCTCTTAATCTAGATGTTTCGTTGGTTACGTTTAGTTTTATCATAGTATTACAAACCTAATTAATTTATTTTTGACTTCTATTTTTGATGTTTTTTTAAATATAAAAAAAAGCTCCATTAATAAAAATGAAGCTTTTAACTATTATGTTTATTTAATTAACGCTTATCAATAGTTTTAAAGGACCTTAAAGTTTCCCCTACATAAATCTGTCTAGGACGACCAATAGGTTCGTTGTTCAATCTCATTTCTCTCCATTGAGCAATCCAACCTGGTAAACGACCCAAAGCAAACATTACAGTAAACATATCTGTTGGGATGCCCATGGCCCTGTAAATAATTCCAGAATAGAAATCTACGTTTGGATATAATTTTCTGTCTACAAAATAAGGATCCTTTAAAGCTTCTTGTTCTAAAGCTTTTGCTATGTTTAATATAGGATCTTCAACACCCAAATCGTTTAAAATTTCGTCTGCAGCCTTTTTGATGATTTTGGCTCTTGGATCGAAATTTTTGTATACTCTATGTCCAAAGCCCATCAATCTAAACGGATCTTCTTTATCTTTTGCTTTGGCCATATATTTTTCAGTGTCTCCACCATCTTCCTTTATGGCTTCAAGCATTTCCAATACAGCTTGATTGGCACCTCCATGAAGTGGTCCCCAAAGGGCTGATATACCTGTAGAAAGGGAAGCAAACAAACCAACATGGGATGAACCTGCAATTCTTACAGTAGAGGTAGAACAGTTTTGTTCGTGATCTGCATGAAGTATCAATAACTTATCCAAGGCGTTTATAACAATTGGATTGAAAAGATAATCTTCGTTTGGCTGTTTAAACATCATTTTTAAGATGTTTTCCACATAGCCTAAATTTTTATCGCCATAATCCAATGGCAGACCATTCTTTTTTCTAAAAGTCCAAGCTACCAATACTGGAAATTTACCCAATATTTTCACAATGGCTTTGTACATGTCTTCTTCAGAGTTAACATTTACCGAAGAAGGGTTGAAAGCAGTTAATGCACTAGTTAAAGAAGCAATAACTCCCATTGGGTGAGCCGATTTTGGAAAAGCATCCACAATCTTTCTTACATCTTCATCTACAACAGATTGCGCCTTAATATCTGCATGAAATTTTTCCAACTGTTCTTTAGTTGGCAATTCCCCAAAGATTAAAAGAAATGCAACTTCCAGGAAATTGGCTTTTTCGGCAAGCTCTTCAATAGAATATCCTCTGTATCTTAAAATTCCTTTTTCTCCATCTAAAAACGTTATGGCACTTTCGCAAGACCCTGTGTTTTTATAACCTGGATCTAAAGTAATAACACCTTCTGTGCTGTTTCTTAAGTTTTTGATATCTATGGCAACCTCATTTTCAGTTCCTTCTATTATGGGAAATTCATAAGTTTTACCTTTAATTTCTATTGTAGCTTTATCTGACATATATTGTAAAAAATTAATGTATTTTGTTGTACTTTTTAACTTCACGAATTTACAAAATATATAACGATTTATAAAGCACTTAACAAAGGTTTTACTAATAAAAATATTAGAAAAATCAATAGTAAAACAAAAGCGATTATCCAGATACGGATAATCGCTTTAAATAAAATTTAATTTAAAGGGAGCTACTTCACTTTAAATGCTTTTTTTCCTGGATAGTAAGCCACATCTTCCAATTCTTCCTCAATGCGCAACAACTGGTTGTATTTAGACATTCTATCACTACGTGATGCCGAACCTGTTTTTATTTGCCCACAATTTAAAGCCACGGCTAAATCTGCAATGGTATTATCTTCCGTTTCACCAGAACGATGAGACATGACAGAAGTATAACCTGCATTGTGAGCCATATTTACAGCAGCAATGGTTTCGGAAAGTGTTCCTATTTGGTTTACTTTAATTAAAATGGAATTGGCAATGTTATTTTCTATGCCTTTGGACAAACGTTCCACATTTGTTACAAACAAATCGTCGCCAACCAATTGTACTTTATCTCCAATTTTTTCGGTTAAATACTTCCAACCTTCCCAATCGTTTTCATCCATACCATCTTCTATGGAGATGATTGGGTATTTAGAGGTTAGTTCAGCTAAATAATCGGCTTGTTCTTTGCTGGTCCTTACTTGTCCTTTATCACCTTCAAATTTAGTGTAATCGTATTTACCATCGATATAAAATTCAGCCGAAGCACAATCCAACGCAATCATGATATCATCGCCTAAAGTGTATCCTGCCTGTTCCACAGCTTTTTTAATGGTATCCAGTGCGTCTTCTGTTCCACCAGCCAAATTTGGGGCAAATCCACCTTCATCCCCTACTGCAGTGCTTAAGTTTCTATCGTGTAATACGTTTTTTAAATGATGAAAAATTTCTGTTCCCATTTGCATGGCATGAGTGAAATTTTTGGCTTTTACAGGCATAATCATAAACTCCTGAAAAGCGATAGGAGCATCGCTATGCGAACCTCCATTGATGATGTTCATCATAGGCACAGGAAGTGTGTTGGCACTAACGCCTCCAACATATCTGTAAAGCGGTATACCTAATTCGTTTGCTGCAGCTTTTGCTACAGCTAAAGAAACACCCAAAATAGCATTGGCCCCTAATTTTGATTTGTTGGGCGTACCATCCAAATCCCTCATGGTTTTATCTATAAGGTTCTGTTCAAACACAGAGGTTCCAAGCAATTCCTGAGCAATAATGGTATTCACGTTTTCTACAGCTTTTAAAACCCCTTTACCCATATAAGAGTTTCCTCCATCACGTAATTCTACAGCTTCATGTTCTCCGGTTGAAGCCCCAGATGGCACAGCAGCTCTTCCCATAATGCCGTTTTCGGTTACCACATCTACTTCTACAGTTGGGTTTCCTCTGGAATCTAAAATTTGTCTTGCGTGAATGTTAATAATAATGCTCATCTCAAATAGTTTAAAATTAGTTGTTTATTTATAAAACCTACAAGTCCCGATGTTTTAAGTTTGAGATCCTGTAGGTTAAGCTAAAAAATTTTAGTTAAAAACCTCAAGGAAGTAAATCTTCTTTGAGGTTTTTTTGATTATTTGTTTTTAATGTTTTCTATAAACTGATCGAACAGATAGGAAGAATCGTGTGGTCCAGGGCTTGCTTCGGGATGATATTGTACCGAAAAGCAATTTTTATTTTTCATGCGAATTCCAGCCACTGTATGATCGTTTAAATGAACGTGTGTTATTTCTATGTCTGAATGGTTTTCTGCTTCTTCCCTATTAATGGCAAAGCCGTGATTTTGTGATGTAATTTCACCTTTACCTGTTATTAGGTTTTTAACCGGATGATTTATGCCTCTATGCCCATGATGCATTTTGTAAGTGGAAATTCCGTTTGCCAAAGCAATGACTTGATGTCCCAAACAGATGCCAAATAAAGGCAAGTTTTTCTCTATAATCTGTTTTGCCAACGTTTGTGCTTCTTTTAAAGGTTCTGGATCTCCAGGTCCATTGGATAAAAAATATCCATCTGGATTAAAGGCACTCATATCTTCAAAAGTGGCATTGTAAGGAAACACTTTTATATAGGCATCCCGTTTGGCTAAATTTCTTAGTATGTTTGTTTTAATCCCTATATCTAAAGCTGCTATTTTATAAGTTGCATTTTCATTCCCATAAAAATATGGTTCTTTGGTGGATACCTGTGAAGCCAGTTCCAAACCATTCATATCAGGAACTTGAGCCAGTTCTTTTTTAAGGCCTTCAATGTTGTTAACGTCTGTAGAAATTACAGCGTTCATGGCACCATTATCCCTTATGTAGCTTACCAAAGCTCTGGTGTCCACATCGGAAATGGCAAATAAATCGTGTTTGTTTAAAAATGTTTCCAAAGATGCATCTGCAGCATCACGAGAATACTGGTAACTAAAATTTTTACAAATTAAACCAGAAATTTTAATGGAATTGGATTCCACTTCGTCCTCATGTGTTCCGTAATTACCAATGTGAGCATTGGTAGTTACCATGAGTTGACCAAAATAAGAAGGATCTGTAAAAATTTCTTGATAACCAGTCATGCCTGTATTAAAGCATACCTCGCCAAAGGCTGTACCAGATTTTCCTACAGCTTTACCATGAAAAATGGTTCCGTCTGCTAGTAAAATAATGGCTTTGTCTCGTTTGTTGTATTTCATGATTAAAAAAGTTTTGCAAAATTGCATAAAAAAAAGGATAAACTAAAATGTTTATCCTTTTTTATGATTTCTTTTTTATTAAAGGGAATCGTAATAGGTAAAGATCTTAATCAAGTCTTCTTCAGATTCATAATCCAATTTATTGTCTTTTACAAAAGTGCTAATCTCGTTTTTCTTATCAGAAAATGTTTTCAAAATGTGTTTCTTTTTAAGTTTTAATTCTTCTAAGTTTGAATCATTCTTAGAATAAAAATATGTTGAAATTCGGGTAAGGACATCAGGAGTTGTTTCTTGGGTCAATGGATTTAAAACCCCTTTGACTATATGTAATTCGGGCACCTTAAACAGCGAGACTTTATTTAATTCCAATATGGGCTCAAAGAAACCTGCTTCACGTGTTTTTGGATTGTACATTTTAATGAAGGTTTCAGTAGAGGTGTAAACCATTTTAACCTTTTCATTGTTGAAAATAAATAGGGTATCACCTAAGGTTTCCGTTTCAAACCTATTCTCTTTTAGATTAAAGTTTATATTTTTTAGTTTGAGTTCTTTACCGTTTGAGAAAATAATTTTGGAAGTCCTTTCCCAAGTATCATATAAATATCTTGAACCATCTTCCTTATTGTACAGCCTCTTTTGGAAAGCTTCATCTGGAAACATATCTGCAGTAGTAACTGTTCTACTTGTCTGGAACTTTGCGGAGCTGCTGGAAAGTGAACTTCGCATGTTTTGAGAAAAACAAGGTGTTAACATAAAAGCACTAAACATGTAAAATAAGAAAAGCTTCATAAATAATTGTTTTAATTAAATATAAAGCTTTTTTAGTAATTAAAAAACTCTTAACCTTAAAGAGTGTTATAATGTTTTAAAATGTTTTTAAGGTCATTAATATCTTTAAAGCTTAAATTATTGTCTTTAGCGTATTGTTTAATGACATCTTTTTTATCTGCATCAATCAATTTTAAGACAGCAGATTTTTTAAGTTTGGTTTCTTTAAGGGTTTCTCCATCCTTTGTGTAATAGTACTTTTCTTTATGTACCATTTGATCGTCTGAAACTTTTTGCTGAGTCATTGGGTTAAAACTTGCTTCAACAATTTCTATTTCATGTTTTCTTAAAATAGAGATGGGTTTTGTAGCTGCCAATTCTTCAAAAAAGGAATTTCTTTGGAATTCAGGATCTAGATAACGTTTAAAGGTTCTTCCTTCTATCATTACTTTTTTAATATTTTTTGGATTGAATGCAAAAACTGAATCTTCAGAAAATTTAGCTTCAAAACGCTCTAATTGTATGTTATAATTAAGTGATTTTAACCTATAAGCTTTATCTTGCATAAAAATTACGGCGTCATCATTGTTCCAAGATTCAAATAAATAAGGAGTTCCTTTTAGCTTCGTGCTTTTTGGAGCACTGGAAATCCAAAGTCCGTTGTTAGACAACATTCTGCTTGCGTTTGTTAAACTGTTTGCAGACACATCTGAAGATGCTTGAGAAAATGAAAAGTTAACTGATAATGCCAGTATAAAAACCAAAAATTTGTTCATTGTATAAAATTTAGGCTGCAAATATAAAAAAAGGATAGACTTATTGGGTCTATCCTTATTATATTAACATTAATTAACAGAAATTTTAACTATTCTTCTTCGTTTGAAGCTTTAGTTTCTGTTACAGGAGCTTTAGCTTCGGTTGATTTAGAACCACCTCTTCTACTTCTTCTGGTTGTTTTCTTCTTAGCTTTGTCTGCATTGTAAATTTCATTGTAATCTACAAGTTCAATCATTGCCATATCAGCGTTATCACCTAAACGGTTACCAAGTTTAATAATTCTTGTGTATCCTCCTGGTCTGTCTCCTACTTTAGGGGCAACATCTCTAAATAATTCTGCAACAGCTTCTTTTTGTCTTAAACGAGACATAACAATACGTCTGTTATGTGTTGTGTCTTCTTTAGATTTTGTTACTAAAGGCTCCACAAATTGTTTTAAAGCTTTAGCTTTAGCTACTGTTGTGTTAATACGCTTGTGTTCAATTAAGGAACAAGCCATATTGGCCAACATTGATTTTCTGTGAGCTGTTTTTCTCCCTAAGTGGTTTGTTTTTTTTCCGTGTCTCATGACATTTTGTTTTAATCACCATCTTGCTACAACCCTTTATAGAGGAGCAAAATATGATGTATTAATCTTTATCTAATTTATATTTTGAAAGATCCATTCCAAAGTTTAATCCTTTCACATTAACAAGCTCTTCAAGCTCTGTTAAGGATTTTTTACCAAAGTTACGGAACTTCATTAAGTCGTTTTTGTTAAAAGATACTAAATCTCCTAAGGTATCTACTTCAGCAGCTTTTAAACAGTTAAGCGCACGAACAGACAGATCCATATCAACCAATTTGGTTTTTAATAGTTGTCTCATGTGAAGGGATTCTTCATCATAAGTTTCTGTTTGAGCTATCTCATCAGCTTCAAGGGTTATTCTTTCATCAGAGAACAACATGAAGTGATGGATTAATGTTTTTGCAGCTTCTGTTAAAGCATCTTGAGGTGTGATGGAACCGTCAGTAATGATTTCGAAAACCAATTTTTCGTAATCTGTTTTTTGTTCCACACGATAGTTCTCAATGCTGTACTTAACATTTTTTATAGGTGTGTAAATTGAATCTGTAAAGATGGTTCCTATAGGAGCAGAAGCTTTTTTGTTTTCTTCTGCTGGAACGTAACCTCTACCTTTTTCAATAGTAATTTCCATATTGATATTTACTTTAGGATCTAAATTACAGATTACAAGCTCTGAATTTAATATTTGGAATCCTGAAATAAATTTTTGAAAATCACCAGCTGTTATTTGATTTTGTCCTGAAAGAGATATTGAAACAGATTCGCTGTCCACATCTTCTATTTGTCTTTTAAAACGTACTTGTTTTAAGTTTAAAATAATTTCAGTAACATCTTCAACAACGCCAGCAATAGTAGAAAATTCATGATCTACACCTTCAATTCTAACCGAAGTGATTGCAAATCCTTCTAAAGAAGAAAGTAAAACTCTCCTTAGAGCATTTCCAACTGTTAATCCGTAACCAGGTTCTAAAGGACGAAATTCGAATTTTCCTTCAAAATCGGTTGAATCAATCATGATTACTTTGTCGGGCTTTTGAAAATTAAATACTGCCATATTTGCGATTTGTATCAGTTATTATTTAGAGTATAATTCGACGATGAATTGTTCGTTTATGTTTTCTGGAATTTGAATTCTAGCAGGTACAGAAACAAAAGTACCTTCTTTCTTTTCGGTATTCCAAGTAATCCATTCGTAAACTTGGCTTGAATTTGATAAAGATTTATCGATAGCTTCAAGCGATTTTGATTTTTCTCTTACAGCAACAACATCTCCAGGTTTTAGGTGGTAAGATGGGATATTTACAATTTCTCCGTTTACTGTAATGTGTCTGTGGGACACTAGTTGTCTAGCACCATTTCTTGAAGGGGATATTCCCATTCTAAAAACAACGTTGTCCAATCTGGACTCACATAATTGTAACAATACTTCCCCTGTAATTCCAGGAGCAGCAGTTGCTTTTTTAAACATGTTTCTGAATTGCTTTTCCAACACACCATAAGTGTATTTTGCTTTTTGCTTTTCCATTAACTGGATTGCATATTCAGATTTTTTTCCACGACGCTTGTTTGCACCATGTTGACCTGGAGGATAGTTTCTTTTCTCAAAAGACTTATCTTCTCCATAAATAGCTTCACCAAACTTACGAGCTATTTTAGTTTTAGGACCAGTATATCTTGCCATATTAAATTTGTTATGAGAGTGGTTATGAATTAAGGTCTTAATCTTATCCTTCGATAACCGTTATCCTCTCGTTGATACTTGTTTATTATTTTTTAAGAGTGCAAATTTACACATAAAAAATTAATATCAACCATTAAAAACAGTTGATATTAATTCTTTGGTATGCTTGCTTATACTCTTCTACGTTTTGGAGGACGACATCCATTATGTGGCAATGGAGTAACATCTATAATTTCTGTTACTTCAATACCTGCGTTATGAATGGAACGTATTGCAGATTCTCTACCGTTACCAGGACCTTTTACGTATACTTTTACTTTCTTTAAGCCTGCTTCCTGTGCTACAGCAGCAGCATCTTCAGCAGCTAATTGAGCAGCATAAGGTGTGTTCTTTTTAGAACCTCTGAATCCCATTTTTCCAGCAGAAGACCATGCGATCACGTCTCCTTTTTTGTTTGTAAGCGAAATGATAATGTTATTGAAAGATGCTGTTACGTGAGCTTCACCTATTGCATCAACAATTACTTTACGCTTTTTAGTACTTGACTTTGCCATATTATTTTTAGATTTCTAGTTGTTAGTTTTTAGTTGTTAGAATCCTAAACATTGCTATTTCAAACAGATTCATCTAACGTCTAAACTCTAATGACTAATGTCTTTTAATTATTTAGTTGCCATTTTTTTGTTAGCAACAGTTTTCCTTCTACCTTTTCTAGTTCTAGAGTTGTTTTTTGTACGTTGTCCTCTTAATGGAAGACCAGCTCTATGACGAATACCTCTGTAACAACCAATATCCATTAATCGCTTAATGTTCATTTGTGTTTCAGAACGTAATTCTCCTTCAATAGTAAAAGAACCAACAGCCTCACGAATATTACTTATTTCGTCGTCTGTCCAATCTTGAACTTTTGTACTTTCATCCACTTTAGCTTGGGCTAAAATGTCTTTTGCTCTACTTTTACCTATTCCATAGATATAAGTTAGGGAGATAACTCCTCTTTTGTTTTTTGGTATGTCTACACCTGCAATTCTTGCCATAACTACCCTTGTCTTTGTTTGAATCTAGGATTCTTTTTGTTAATTACGTAAAGTCTACCTTTTCTACGCACGATTTTACAATCTGCACTTCTTTTTTTAACTGATGCTCTTACTTTCATCTCTGTTAGTATCTATAAGTTATTCTAGCCTTAGTTAAATCGTAAGGACTCATTTCTAATTTTACTTTGTCTCCTGGTAATAATTTTATGTAATGCATACGCATTTTACCAGATATATGCGCTGTCACTATGTGACCATTTTCTAGTTCAACACGAAACATGGCATTGGATAATGCTTCTATTATTGTTCCGTCTTGTTCTATTGCTGCTTGTTTTGCCATAGTATTGATATATTAAGCTACTGCTTTTCTATTTTTACCTGTTTTCATCAAGCCGTCGTAATGTCTATTCAACAAGTAAGAGTTTACTTGTTGCATAGTATCTATTGCAACTCCAACCATAATTAATAGTGAGGTTCCACCAAAAAATAAGGCCCATCCAGATTGTACATTCATTAGCTTTACTATAATGGCTGGGAACACAGCTATTAAGGCTAGGAATATAGATCCTGGTAATGTTATTTGAGACATTATTTTATCTAAATATTCTGAAGTTTCAGAACCTGGACGTATGCCAGGAATAAAACCACCACTACGTTTTAAATCGTCTGCCATTTTGTTTGTAGGCACTGTGATTGCTGTATAAAAGTATGTAAATACTATAATTAATAAAGCAAAAACTAAGTTGTACCAAAAACCAAATATATCAGCAAAATTTGTTGACATCCATTGTCCTGCACTAGTGTCTTTCAAAAATGAGGACTGACCTATTAAACTTGGCACGAACATAATGGCTTGTGCAAAGATAATTGGCATTACTCCAGATGCATTTAGTTTTAATGGTAAAAACTGTCTGGATCCCATTACGTTTTTCTCGTAACCACCAGAAGCAGTTCTTCTTGCATACTGTACCGCTATTTTTCTAACTGCCATAACCAGCATAACTGAGGCTAAGATAATAACCAACCAGATAACCAATTCAAAAAGAATCAACATCACGTTGTTTCCTTCTAGCCTGGAAGATGCGTTTTGTAAAAATGCTTTTGGCAAGGTTGCAATAATTCCAACCATAATTAATAAAGAGATTCCGTTACCAATACCTTTATCGGTAATTTTCTCTCCTAACCACATAGCAAAGATACAGCCTGTAACTAAAATAACTATTGATGAAAAATAGAATAACCCTCCAGTACCCAATAAAAAGGCACTTTGTGGAATACCAAATGCTGTTGGCAAACTTGCTAAATATCCTGGCGCCTGCACCAAACAGATGGCAATGGTTAACCAACGTGTAATTTGTGTGATTTTCTTTTGGCCACTGGCTCCTTCTTTTTGCAGTTTCTGTAAATAAGGAATAGCTATTCCCATTAACTGAACCACAATGGAAGCAGAGATATATGGCATGATTCCTAAAGCAAAAACAGAAGCGTTAGCAAAAGCTCCTCCTGTAAATGCATTTAACAAACCTAATAAACCAGACTCTGTGTTGCTCTGTAAATTTTCCAATTGAGCTGCATCAATACCTGGTAAAACCACTTGTGCGCCAAAACGATAAACTAATAACAGACCAAGGGTTAAAATGATTCTGTTTCTTAATTCCTCTATTTTCCAAACATTCTTTAGTGTCTCTATAAATTTCATGCGCTTGTTTGTGATTATAAAGTTACAGTTTCTCCTCCTGCAGCTTCAATCGCAGCTTTTGCTGAAGCGGTAAACTTATGAGCAGATACCTTTAATTTAGCTTTTAACTCGCCTCTTCCCATAATTTTAACTAGATCGTTTTTTCCAGCTAATCTTAGAGCTACAAGGGTATCGAAATCTAAAGTATCTTTAATTTTCTTTTCGTCTACTAATTGTTGTAAAGTATCTAAGTTTACACCTTGATATTCTACTCTGTTGATGTTAGTAAAGCCAAATTTAGGTACACGTCTTTGAAGAGGCATTTGCCCTCCTTCAAATCCAATTTTCTTTGAATATCCAGAACGGGATTTTGCTCCTTTGTGGCCACGAGTTGCCGTTCCACCTTTTCCAGAACCTTGTCCACGTCCTATTCGTTTACCTTGACTTTTAACTGAACCTTCTGCAGGTTTTAAATTACTTAAATCCATTTCAGTATCTTATTATTTTGTTTCTTCTACAGAAACTAAATGTTTAACTTTATTAACCATACCAAGGATGTTTGGTGTGGCATCATGTTCTACGACTTGTCCAATCTTTTTAAGACCAAGAGCTTCAAGAATTCTTTTTTGTCTTAACGTACGATTGATTGCGCTTTTAACTTTTTTTACTTTTATTTTTGCCATCGTTTCCTGTATTATCCTTTAAAAACTTTTTCTAGCGATATACCTCTATCACGTGCAATAGTGTTTGCATTTCTTAGTTGTAATAAAGCATCGAAAGTAGCTTTAACTACGTTATGAGGGTTTGATGAACCTTGTGATTTTGATAACACGTCGTGAACACCTACTGCTTCCAACACTGTTCTTACAGCACCACCAGCAATAACACCTGTACCAGGAGCTGCAGGAATAATGTTTACTCTTGCTCCTCCATATTTACCTTTTTGTTCGTGTGGTAAGGATCTTTTTACTAAAGGAATACGTACTAAATTTTTCTTAGCATCTTCAACAGCTTTTGCTATTGCACTTGCTACGTCTTTAGATTTTCCTAAACCGTGACCTACAACACCTGCTTCATCTCCAACAACTACTATTGCCGAAAACCCAAATGCTCTACCACCTTTAGTTACTTTTGTAACTCTTTGTACACCAACCAAACGATCTTTAAGATCCAATCCACTTGGTTTTACTAACTCTGCGCTTTTGTATTTCTGATACATAATTTCTTAGAATTTAAGTCCTGCTTCTCTAGCTCCTTCGGCTAATGATTTAACTCTACCATGATATTGGTATCCACCTCTATCAAAAGAAATGGTTTCCACACCTGCCTTAAGGGCTTTTTCAGCTACTGCTTTACCTACTAAAGCTGCTATTTCAGTTTTAGTACCTTTTGCAGAACTAATGTCTTTATCTCTAGAAGATGCTGCACTAATGGTTTTACCAGATACATCATCTATTACTTGAGCATATATTTCTTTATTGCTTCTAAAAACAGATAATCTTGGTCTAGCCTCAGTTCCTGAAACTATTTTACGAACTCTGCTTTTAATTCTTAATCGTCTTTCGTTCTTTGTTAATGCCATAACTTAATTATTAAGCTGATTTACCTGCTTTTCTTCTTAATACTTCTCCTACAAACTTAACTCCTTTACCTTTGTAAGGCTCTGGTGGTCTAAAACCACGTATTTTAGCTGCTACTTGACCAACTAATTGTTTGTCTGATGAAGTTAATTTTACTATTGGATTTTTTCCTTTTTCTGAAATTGTCTCCACTTGTACTTCAGGAGCTATATCTAAAACAATGTTATGAGAAAATCCTAACGCTAAGTCTAACTTTTGTCCTTGGTTTGATGCTCTATAACCAACACCTACCAATTCTAATTGCTTTGTCCATCCTGTAGATACGCCTTTAATCATGTTATTGATAAGGGATCTATAAAGTCCATGCTTTGCTTTGTGTACTTTAGAATCTGAAGGACGCTCTACAAATACATTTCCATCTTCAACTTTAATTGCAACATCAGAAAATTCTTGAGTCAATTCTCCTAATTTTCCTTTAACTGTAACAATGTTATCGTTAATATCAACTGTAATTCCTGCTGGAATTGCTACTGGGTTATTACCTATTCTTGACATTTCTTATTCGCTTTTAATTAGTAAACGTAACAAAGTACTTCGCCACCTACATTTTCCCTTTGTGCTTGTTTACCTGTCATTACTCCATGAGAAGTAGAAACAATGGCAATACCAAGACCGTTTAAAATTCTAGGTAGTTCTTTTGAACTTGCATACTTACGTAAACCTGGTTTACTTATTCTTTGAATCTTTTTAATTACAGGTTCTTTGGTCTCTTTATTGTACTTAAGGGCTATCTTAATGGTCCCTTGTACAGAGTTGTCCTCAAATTTGTAACTTAAAATATATCCTTGTTCGAATAATATTTTAGTAATTTCCTTTTTTAAATTAGATGCTGGAATCTCAACCACTCTGTGGTTGGCTCGAACAGCATTTCTAATTCTAGTCAAATAATCCGCTATTGGATCTGTATTCATAGTTATTAAATTTCGAAATCGGTTTTTAACTCTTTTTGTTAAACCTAATTCCCGTTTATAATTCTTTTATAATATTACCAGCTTGCCTTTTTAACTCCAGGTATTAAACCTTGGTTAGCCATTTCCCTGAACATAACACGAGAAATACCAAAGGTTCTCATGTAACCTCTTGGTCTTCCTGTTAACTTGCAACGGTTGTGCATGCGTACAGGAGAAGCATTTTTTGGTAACTTTTGTAATGCTTCGTAATCTCCAGCTTCTTTTAAAGCTTTACGTTTCTCAGCATATTTTGCTACTGTTTTTGCTCTTTTTACCTCACGGGCTTTCATTGATTCTTTAGCCATATCTTAATTCTTTTGAAAAGGTAATCCTAATTCTGTTAATAATGATTTTGCTTCCTTATCTGTTTCTGCTGAGGTAACAAATGTAATATCCATTCCAGAAATTTTGTTTACCTTATCGATATCGATTTCTGGGAAGATAATTTGTTCTGTAATTCCTAAATTATAATTACCTCTACCATCGAATCCTGTGGCTTTAATTCCATTAAAGTCTCTTACTCGTGGTAATGCTGAAGTAATTAAACGATCTAAAAATTCGTACATTCTTTCACCACGTAAAGTTACTTTGGCGCCAATTGGCATACCTTTACGTAATTTGAATGATGCAACGTCTTTTTTAGAGATGGTTGCAACGGTCTTTTGTCCAGTTATAGTTGTTAATTCTTCCACAGCGTGGTCAATTAACTTTTTATCGGCAACTGCTGCTCCAACTCCTTTAGATACTACTATCTTTTGAAGTTTAGGCACTTGCATGATGTTTTTATAACCAAATTCGTCTGTAAGAGCTGCAGTTATTCTGCTTTTGTACTCTTCTTTAAGTCTAGGTGTATATGCCATAACTAAATTACTTCATTAGATTTTTTAGAAAATCTCACTTTTTTATCGCCTTCCATTCTGTACCCAACTCTGGTTGTTTCCCCTTTAGAGGTTAACAATGATAGGTTGGAAATTTGAATAGCTGCTTCTTTTTCTACGATTCCACCTTGAGGGTTCTGTGCACTTGGCTTAGTGTGTTTCTTTACCATGTTGATTCCCTCAACGATCGCTTTGTTCTTATCTTTTAATACTTTAAGCACTTTCCCTTCAGAACCTTTATGGTCTCCGGCTATTACTTTTACGGTATCTCCTGATTTTATTTTAAGCTTTGTCATTTTATTTTGCATTAAAGCACTTCAGGTGCTAATGATACAATTTTCATGAATTGTTTATCACGAAGTTCTCTTGCAACAGGACCAAATACACGTGTTCCTCTCATCTCACCGGTTGGGTTTAATAAAACACATGCGTTATCGTCAAATCTTATATAAGATCCATCTGGTCTTCTTACTTCTTTTCTTGTACGTACAACAACTGCAGTTGAAACAGCACCTTTTTTAATGTTTCCATTAGGTGTTGCATCTTTAACTGTAACAACAATTTTGTCGCCAACAGATGCGTATCTTCTCTTGGTACCACCTAGAACACGTATGGTCAATACTTCTTTTGCTCCAGTGTTATCAGCTACTTTTAATCTTGATTCTGTTTGTATCATAATTATTTAGCTCTTTCAATTATTTCAACTAGTCTCCAACATTTGGATTTACTCATAGGCCTTGTTTCCATGATCTTTACAGTATCTCCAATGTTACAATCGTTTGTTTCGTCGTGCGCAACGTATTTTTTTGTTTTTAACACGAACTTTCCATACATAGGGTGTTTTACTTTTTTAACTTCAGAAACCACAATAGATTTCTGCATTTTGTTACTAGTAACAATTCCTATACGTTCTTTTCTTAAATTTCTTGTTTCCATCTTTTCGGCAGAATTATTGTAAATCTCTTTTAGTTAATTCGGTCGCAATTCTAGCTACGTCTCTTCTTAAGGAACGTAATTGAATTGGGTTCTCTAAAGGAGAGATTGTATGAGCCATTTTTAAATCTACATAGCTCTTTTTGGTTTCACTAAGTTTCTCTTGTAACTCAGCTACAGATAATTCTTTAATTTCTGATTGTTTCATAATATCAAATAAATTATGCTTCGTAATCTCGAGCAATTATAAACTTAGTTCTAACTGGTAGTTTTTGTGCTGCTAGACGTAAAGCTTCTTGAGCTACTTCTAATGGCACACCACCTACTTCAAATAATATTCTACCTGGTTTAACGGTTGCTACCCAGTATTCAACAGCACCTTTACCTTTACCCATACGTACTTCAAGAGGTTTCTTTGTGATAGGCTTGTCTGGGAAAATTTTAATCCAGATAGATCCTTCTCTCTTCATGAAACGTGTAGCAGCAATACGTGCAGCTTCTATTTGACGAGCTGTAACAAAGCTTGTGTCTAACGATTTTATACCAAAAGTTCCACTGGATAAACGGTGACCCCTTCCGGCGTTACCTTTCATGCGTCCCTTTTGTTGCTTACGAAATTTTGTTTTTTTAGGCTGTAACATTTTTTGTGTTCTTTATAAAAAATTACTTTCTACGACGAGGGTTGGATTTGTTTCCACCACGTCCTCCGGTTCCACCTTTTCCTTGCTTCTTAGATAACCCAACAAGAGGAGAAAGTTCTCTTTTACCATATACTTCGCCTTTCATGATCCATACTTTAATCCCTAATCTACCATAAGTAGTGTGGGCCTCAACTAAAGCGTAATCAATATCGGCTCTGAACGTTGATAAAGGAATACGTCCTTCTTTGTAGTGTTCGCTTCGTGCCATCTCGGCACCATTTAAACGACCACTGATTTGGATTTTAATTCCTTCTGCATTCATTCGCATGGTTGCAGCGATAGCCATTTTGATTGCACGTCTGTAAGAAATTCTGTTTTCTATTTGACGAGCAACACTAGCTGCCAC
This sequence comes from uncultured Xanthomarina sp., assembly GCF_963971605.1. NCBI lineage: Bacteria > Pseudomonadati > Bacteroidota > Flavobacteriia > Flavobacteriales > Flavobacteriaceae > Xanthomarina > uncultured Xanthomarina sp. The sequence goes on along the minus strand of NZ_CAXATZ010000019.1, from coordinate 14,868 downwards.
CAATTGCGCATCAAGTTCTGGTCTTTTAATTTCAAATATGTTAATTTGAACTTCTTTACCAGTAATTTTCTTAAGCTCTTCTTTTAACTTGTCTACCTCTTGACCTCCTTTACCAATAATGATACCAGGACGGGCCGTTGTGATAGTAACGGTTACAAGTTTAAGGGTTCTTTCGATAATTACTCTTGAAACACTAGCTTTAGATAGACGTGCGTGAACGTACTTTCTGATCTTATCGTCTTCGGCAAGTTTATCGCCATAATCGTTTCCTCCGTACCAGTTAGATTCCCATCCTCTGATAATTCCTAAGCGATTTCCGATTGGATTTGTTTTTTGTCCCATATCTCTATCTTAACTTTGTGTGTTATTATTGGCTCCTACCACAACTGTTACGTGGTTTGAACGTTTTCTAATTCTGTATGCGCGACCTTGAGGTGCTGGACGTAATCTTTTTAACATAGATCCGCCATCCACTCTTATTTCTTTTATAAACAATTCAGCCTCTTCAATATTGGCATCTTCGTTTTTTGCTTGCCAGTTTGCAATTGCAGACAGTAACAAGGTTTCTAAACGGTTTGATGCTTCTTTTTGACTGAATTTTAAAATATTAAGCGCTTTCTCAACTTTTTCGCCTCTTACTAAATCGGCTACTAAACGCATTTTTCTTGGTGATGTAGGACAGTTATTAAGTTTAGCAAAAGCAATGTGCTTTTTCTCTTCCTTAATCGCGTCTGCCATTTGTTTTTTACGACTTCCCATAGCTTACTACTTTTTACCTTTGTTTTTAGCACCTGCATGACCTCTAAAAGATCTTGTTGGTGAAAATTCTCCTAATTTATGTCCTACCATATTTTCAGTTACATATACTGGTACGAATTGACGACCGTTATGAACTGCAATAGTTTGTCCAACAAAATCTGGGGTAATCATACTGGCTCTAGACCAAGTTTTGATTACTGATTTTTTTCCAGATTCAACGTTATCTTGAACTTTCTTCTCTAATTTATAATGAACGTAAGGTCCTTTATTTCATGATCTTGACATGACTTATTATTTCTTTCTACGTTCTACAATATATTTATTACTCGCTTTTGTTTTAGAACGGGTTCTATAACCTTTAGCAGGTAAACCTTTTCTAGAACGTGGATGACCACCTGAGGCTCGTCCTTCTCCACCACCCATTGGATGATCAATAGGGTTCATTACCACTGGTCTTGTTCGTGGACGTCTTCCTAACCATCTTGTTCTACCTGCTTTACCAGATACTAACAATTGATGGTCTGAGTTTGATATAACCCCTACAGTTGCCATACATGTTACCAATACCAAACGGGTTTCTCCTGAAGGAAGTTTGATAGTTGCAAACTTCTCTCCTCTTGCCATTAATTGTGCAAATGTACCAGCACTACGAGCCATAACAGCTCCTTGTCCTGGACGCAACTCAACACAAGAAATAATGGTTCCCAAAGGAATTTTACTTAATGGCATGGCGTTACCAATTTCAGTAGGAGCAGTATCACCAGATACCACTGTTTGCCCTACTTGCAAACCGTTTTGTGCAATTATGTATGCTTTTTCACCATCTTGATAGTGCAATAATGCAATAAAAGCTGTTCTGTTTGGATCGTACTCAATAGACTTAACTTCTGCTGGAATTCCAGTTTTGTTACGTTTGAAATCGATAATACGATACTTTCTCTTATGACCTCCACCTATGTAGCGCATGGTCATTTTTCCTTGACTGTTTCTACCACCTGAACGTTTTTTCGGAGCTAATAAACTTTTCTCCGGCTTATCAGTAGTTATGGCGTCATACCCATTTACTACTCTAAATCGCTGTCCTGGTGTGATTGGTTTTAATTTTCTTACTGACATCTTAGTCTAATTACATGTTACTGTATAAATCAATCATTTCACCTTCCGCCAGTTGTACAATTGCTTTTTTAACAGCATTTGTTTTACCATGTTGAATCCCAGTTTTTGTAAACTTGGTCTTTCTATCTGGACGGACATTAATAGTACGAACTTTTTCAACAGAAACGCCATAAGCAGCTTCCACCGCTTTTTTAATTTCTACCTTGTTCGCCTTGGTATTCACTGAGAATGTATAGCAGTTTCTTAACTCGCTATCAGCTGTCGCTTTTTCTGTGATTATAGGTTTAATTAAGATATTCATTTGTTTCTTATTTACTTAAATTCGATTCAATTTCTTCTAAAGAACTCTCCAATAGCACTACTTGATTTGCATTTAAAATCTTGTAAGTGCTTAATTCTGAGTTGCTTATAACTTCAGAGCCTTTTAAATTGCGTGACGACAAATATACATTATTATTTGAAGCGCCCAACACAAATAGAGACTTTTTGTTTTCCAGGTCTAAAGCCTTTAAAACGGCAACGAAATTTTTTGTTTTTGGGGAATCAAAATTAAAGTCTTCCAATACCACAATTGATTTTTCGTTTGCTTTAATGCTCAAGGCCGATTTTCTAGCTAAACGCTTTAAACTTTTGTTTAATTTAAAACCATAGTTTCTTGGTCTTGGACCAAACATACGTCCACCACCTTTAAAAACTCCAGACTTGATAGATCCAGCTCTAGCTGTACCAGTTCCTTTTTGTTTTTTAATTTTACGTGTACTTCCAGAAATCTCAGCTCTTTCTTTAGCTTTGTGAGTTCCTTGTCTTTGGTTTGCCAAATATTGTTTAACATCCAAATATACAGCGTGATTATTAGGCTCAATAGCAAAAACAGCATCAGAAAGGTCTGCCTTTCTTCCTGTTTCTTTTCCGTTTATATCTAAAACTGCTACTTTCATTATTTCTGAATAATTACATAAGCGTTTTTATGACCAGGCACACAGCCTTTAACCACAAGTAAGTTCTTTTCTGGAACTACTTTTAAAACTCTTAAATTTTCAACTTTTACTTTATCAGTTCCCATTCTACCGGCCATTTTCATTCCTTTAAATACTCTTGCAGGATATGAAGCAGCACCAATAGAACCTGGAGCTCTTAAACGGTTGTGTTGACCGTGGGTAGCTTGACCTACACCACCAAAACCGTGACGTTTTACAACTCCTTGGAAGCCTTTACCTTTTGAAGTTCCAGAGATATCTACAAACTCCCCTTCAATAAAGTGCTCTACAGTTATTGCATCACCTAATTTGTACTCCTTATCAAAACCTTTGAATTCAGCGATTTTGCGTTTTACAGAAGTTCCTGCTTTTTTTGCGTGACCTAAGTCTGCTTTGGTAGCACTTTTTTCTGTCGCGTCATCGAAACCAAGTTGAATGGCTTTGTAACCGTCAACTTCTTCAGTTCTGACTTGGGTAACGATACATGGTCCAGCTTCGATTACTGTACATGGAATGTTTTTTCCATTTTCATCGAAAATGCTGGTCATACCGATTTTTTTTCCTATTAACCCAGACATATTTTGTTTTTTTAGTATGGACAATTCGCGACTTGTCCTTTTTGTTTGTTTTTCTATGGACAAGTCGCGACTTGTCCTTATTTAAAATTCAAGGCTGAAAAATACGTTTCAGCCTTGAATTGTATTTTTCCGTTTTTCCCTAACCATCGTTAAGGACATGTTCTTGTCTTACTTACACCTTTATCTCTACTTCAACACCACTTGGCAATTCAAGTTTCATCAAAGCGTCGATGGTTTTTGAAGAAGACGAGTAGATATCCAATAATCTCTTGTATGAGCTTAATTGAAATTGTTCTCTGGACTTCTTGTTAACGTGAGGTGAACGCAATACAGTGAAAATCTTTTTGTGAGTTGGTAATGGAATTGGTCCCGTTACTACAGCTCCAGTACTTTTTACTGTTTTTACAATCTTATCAGCAGATTTATCTACTAAATTGTGATCGTAAGACTTTAATTTTATTCTAATTTTTTGACTCATTTTCTTAAGATTTTAAGCTTCTACGCCTTTAGCTGCTTTAATAACTTCTTCTGAAATATTTGAAGGAGTTTCAGCATAGTGTGAAAATTCCATTGTTGATGTTGCACGTCCTGAAGACAAGGTTCTTAATGTGGTTACATAACCAAACATTTCTGATAGAGGTACAGTAGCTTTAACAGTTTTTGCTCCTGCTCTGTCTCCCATATCGCTTACCTGTCCACGACGACGGTTTAAATCTCCTACTATATCACCCATATTTTCTTCTGGAGTAATTACTTCCAGTTTCATTATAGGCTCCATGATTACAGCTTTTGCAGCTTTTGCAGCAGCTTTAAATCCTAATTTTGCTGCCAATTCGAAAGATAATTGATCAGAATCCACATCGTGGTATGAACCATCTGTTAATGTTACTTTCATAGCATCAACTTCGTATCCTGCCAATGGACCATTTTGCATAGCCATTTTGAATCCTTTTTCAATAGAAGGAATAAATTCTTTAGGAACGTTACCTCCTTTAATTTCTGAAACGAATTCCAATCCTACTTTTCCTTCTTCAGCTGGTTCTAGCGTGAATACAATATCAGCAAATTTACCACGACCACCAGATTGTTTCTTATAAACTTCCCTGTGTTCAGCCTTTTTTGTGATGGCTTCTTTGTACTCTACTTGAGGTTGACCTTGGTTTACTTCAACCTTGAACTCACGTCTTAAACGGTCAACAATAATATCTAAGTGAAGCTCACCCATTCCAGAAATGATAGTCTGTCCTGAAGCTTCGTCTGTTCTAACAGTAAATGTTGGATCTTCTTCTGCCAATTTAGATAAAGCCATCCCTAATTTGTCAACATCTGCTTTAGTTTTTGGCTCCACAGCTATACCAATTACTGGATCTGGGAAGTTCATTGATTCTAAAACAATTGGATGTTTTTCATCAGACATGGTGTCTCCTGTCTTAATATCTTTAAAACCTACAGCAGCTCCAATATCTCCAGCTTCGATAAAATCGATAGCGTTTTGCTTGTTTGCGTGCATTTGATAGATTCTAGAAATACGCTCTTTTTTTCCTGAACGGTTGTTTAGGATATAAGAACCAGCGTCCAAACGCCCTGAATAAGCTCTAAAGAAAGCCAAACGTCCCACAAAAGGATCGGTTGCAATTTTAAAGGCTAATGCAGCAAAAGGCTCATTAACATCAGGTTTACGCGTTTCTTCTTTTTCTGTATTAGGATTAATCCCTTTAATATTATCTCTATCCAATGGAGAAGGCAAATAACGACATACAGCATCTAAAAGGAACTGTACCCCTTTATTTTTGAATGAAGAACCACAGATCATTGGTATGATAGCCATGTCCATAACAGCGGCTCTTAAGGCAGCATGTACTTCTTCTTCTGTGATAGAGTTTTCATCTTCCATGAATTTCTCTAACAGGTTTTCATCGTAACTAGCTACTTCTTCTATCAATAAAGCTCTATATTCACGAACTTCATCTTTCATATCCTCTGGAATATCTACAATATCAAAAGTAGAACCAAAGTTATCTTCGTGCCATATAATGGCTCTGTTCTTTACTAAATCTACAACCCCTTTAAAATCTGCTTCATCACCAATTGGCAATACAATTGGCACTGAATTGGAGCCTAACATTTCTTTTACTTGTCTAGAAACCTCCAGAAAGTTTGCACCTTGACGGTCCATTTTGTTAACAAAACCAATTCTTGGCACTTTATAGTTGTCTGCCAATCTCCAGTTAGTTTCAGATTGTGGCTCTACACCATCCACTGCACTAAATAAGAACACCAAACCATCCAAAACACGTAAAGAACGGTTTACTTCAACCGTAAAATCTACGTGGCCAGGAGTATCAATAATATTAAAGTGATAATCTTTAGCATCCTCTGTTGGCTCACCATTTTCTCTAGGAAATGTCCAGTCGCAAGTAGTTGCTGCAGAAGTAATTGTAATACCTCTTTCTGCTTCTTGCTCCATCCAATCCATAGTTGAAGACCCTTCATGGGTCTCTCCTATTTTATGATTAACTCCAGTGTAAAATAATATTCGCTCAGTTGTTGTTGTTTTACCAGCATCAATATGAGCTGCAATTCCTATGTTTCTTGTATATTTTAAATCTCTTGCCATTTGTTACTAGAATCTAAAGTGTGAGAATGCTTTGTTTGCTTCTGCCATTTTATGAGTATCTACTCGTTTCTTTACAGCTGCTCCTTCTTCTTTAGCTGCTGCTAAAATTTCTGAAGCTAAACGCTGTGCCATAGATTTTTCGTTTCTTTTACGGGAATAACTAATAAGCCATTTCATTGCTGTAGAAACTTTTCTATCTGGTCTAATCTGCATAGGGATTTGAAAAGTGGCACCTCCCACACGACGGCTACGTACTTCTACGTGAGGCATCACATTGGATAAGGCATCTTTCCACAACTCCAAAGCAGTTTTTTCTTCGTCTGTTTTCTTTTGATCCACGATATCGATTGCATCGTAAAACACTTTAAAAGCTACTGACTTTTTACCATCCCACATCATCATGTTAACGAATCTAGTTACCAACTGATCGTTGAAACGTGGATCTGGTAAAAGCGGTCTTTTTTTCGCTTGTCTTTTTCTCATGTCTTCTTCTTAAGTTTTCTTTAATTAACTTTTAGGGCGTTTTGCACCATACTTAGATCTACGTTGTGTTCTACCTGCAACACCTGCTGTGTCCAAGGCGCCACGAACGATGTGATATCTAACTCCTGGCAAATCTTTTACCCTTCCACCTCTAACCAATACTATCGAGTGCTCTTGCAAATTGTGTCCTTCTCCTGGAATGTATGCGTTCACCTCTTTACCATTTGTCAACCTTACCCTTGCTACTTTACGCATTGCCGAGTTAGGTTTTTTAGGTGTTGTAGTGTAAACACGAGTACAAACTCCACGTCTTTGTGGACACGAATCTAAAGCAACCGATTTACTCTTCTTGGTTATTTTGGCTCTTCCTTTTCGTACTAATTGTGAAATTGTTGGCATATATTTTATATAATATTTTACAAATACCTCTTATTAGAGGGCTGCAAAGGTAGAAATATATTTTAAACTTTCAAATGTTAATTGATTAATTTTCACATCATAGACATTTTTTTTTCAAACAGCTTTTTAAAATGGTTTCACACCTATATCATGAAAGCTTATTGCCATAAAAGAAGAAGCTGGGATAAAAAAGAATCCATACATGTATATGCATGGCAGTTTTTATCGATATAATATGGGCAATTTTGCGCTGAACAAAAAAATTAATATTACAGATATATAATAAATGTTCTTTTTACGTTAGTTTTACAAATCCAATAGTTTTCCCTAACAGTTGTAAAAAGTGATTAAATCATTACACGCTATACTTATTATATCTTTCTTTTTTTCTTCGGAAATGCTCTGTCAAGAGTTACAATTAAAAATAACCGGAAAAGACTCCCTTGAAACCAAAACCATAGGCTCCATTAGGTATGAAAAATACCATAGGGATTTTGAGTCCATCTCAAACGAGTTAACAGCCTTTAGAAAAAAATTGAACTCCCTAGGCTATATTGAAAGTAAAATGTTGCCTTTAAGAAAAGAAGATTCGATCTTTAACGCCAAGTTTTTACTAAACACCAAATACAATTACCTAAATATATTTTTCACAGACAGCCTTGTCTCCAGAAAAATTTTGGAAAAGTTGTCCAACAATATTTCCGAAGGCCAATTTAGCATTCCAATTGAAGATACAGAAAGGGTGCTTACTGCCATTAATTTAAAGCTATCGGAAAATGGAGACCCTTTTAGCACATTAAAATTATCGGACATCACCATCAACAACAAAGGTGAAATTGATGCAACACTCATACGCTCCGAAAAGACACAAGTGAGACGCATTGACAAAGTCATTATCAAAGGTTATGAGAAATTCCCGAAGTCTTTTTTAAAAAACTATCTTAAAGTCAAGGAACAACAAGTTTTCAACTTAACACAAATAAAAAAACAAATAACAGATTTAAACGAACTGAATTTTGCTAGGCAACTAAAAGACCCTGAAGTTCTCTTTACAAAAGACTCGACCACATTGTATGTGTTTATTGAAAAAGTAAAAAGCAACAATTTTGATGGCTTTATTGGTTTTGGAACCAATGAGGAGACAAACAACATAGAGTTTAGTGGCTATTTAAATCTAGAATTGAACAATAATTTGAATTACGGAGAGTCTTTTAGGTTGGTTTACAAAAGTGACGAAAACGATCAAAAGAATTTTTTGGTGAATTTAAACCTGCCTTATTTATTCAATTCGCCCATTGGAACAGAGCTGGAACTAAGTTTGCTGAAAAAAGATTCTTCTTTTTCTACCGTAAACCAAAATGCCAAACTATTCTATCAAATAAACCCAAAAAACAATGTGTTTGTTGGTATCAGATCCATTAAATCGAACAACCTACTGGATTCCCTATACAGCAATCCTACCATTCAGGATTACACTTCAACATTTTACAATGTTCGTTACCTATACAGAAAACGGCAAAAAGACAATATGCTATTCAACACCAAAACCCTATTGGATGTTCAATTTGAAACTGGAAACAGAACCTTTGAAAAACAAGACACAAAACAACAACAACTTGCTCTGGATGCCTATCACATTTTCAACTTGAACCAAAAAAACAACATTTATTTAAGAGGCACAGGTTTTGGTTTGTTTTCTGATACGTATTTTGAAAACGAATTGGCCAGGTTTGGAGGCATTAATTCCATAAGGGGATTTGAAGAAAACAGCCTGTCGGCAACACAATTTGGGGTTTTAAATACAGAATATAGATATGTCTTCAATAACAGTATTTACATCCATACCATCATAGACTTTGCCTATTTGGAAAACAAACTCATAGCACAGAAGGAAAAACTCTACAGTTTTGGGTTTGGGTTTGGGTTAATTACCAAAGCTGGACTGCTAAAGTTCAATTTTGCCAATGGTAAAAACGAAAACCAAACTTTTAAATTCTCGAATTCTCAAGTACATTTAAGTCTTACAGCATTTTTTTAGGGGTTTTTTAACTAAAATTCACGGTATTTTTAAAAAAAATTAAAATTTTAACCCTTAAATATTGTTTAATTAACTTTTTATTATGATTTTTGGCGTAGACTAATTCAAATAAAATATAAAATGAAAACAAAGTTTAGTGGAATTTTAACGCTATTCCTAGCGTTTGTTGTGCAATTTACGTTTGCACAAGAAAAAACAATTTCAGGAACTGTGTCCGATGAAAACGGGTTACCCCTTCCTGGAGTTAATATTATTGTAAAAGGTACGACCAATGGTACACAAACAGATTTTGATGGAAACTATTCCATCACTGCGAGTACTGGAGATGTCTTATCTTACTCTTTCGTTGGTTATACCAAAAAAGAAATGACTGTTGGAGCTTCCAACAACATTAGCTTTAGTATGACCCCTGATGTAACTGCTATCGATGAAGTAGTAATTACGGCTTTAGGGATTAAGAAAGAAGAAAAATCAATTGGTTACGCTGTTCAAAAAGTTGATGGTGACGACATTGCTGAGTCCAATGAGACAAACGTGGTTAACTCGCTTTCTGGTAAAGTTGCTGGTGTTCAGGTTACTAACAGTTCTGGTGCAACAGGTTCTTCTTCAAGAATCGTTTTAAGAGGTGCATCCAGTATTACTGGTGACAACCAACCTTTATTTGTTATTGATGGTATTTATGTTGATAACTCAAATTATGGAACTGCAGGCGATGGTGGTGGATTTGATTTACCAAATGGAGCTGCTGACATTAACCCTGATGATATTGAATCTGTAACAGTATTAAAAGGTCCAAACGCAGCTGCGCTATATGGTCTTCGTGCTGCTAATGGTGTAATTGTTATTACTACCAAAAAAGGTTCGACATCTAAAGATAAGTTAGGTATTACATTTAGTTCATCCGCTTCTTTTGAGAACCCATTATTATTACCAGATTTCCAAAACTCTTATGGACAAGGTGGAAACCCTTTCTATTTTGAATTTATAGATGGACAAAACGGTGATGGTGGAATTGATGAAAGTTGGGGTCCTGCTTTAGATGTAGGTTACGAATTCGTACAATGGAATTCTTACACTGTTGATGGAGCACCTCTTCCATGGGTATCTCAACCAGACAATATTAAAGATTTCTATGAAACTGGACTTACTTTAAACAATAATATCTCCTTCACTGGAGGTACAGATAAAACTAATTTTAGATTATCTTTAGGTTTATTGGATCAAGAAGGTATGGTTCCTAACACAGATTTTAGAAGATACAATATTGCAGGAGTAACATCTATGCAGGTTAGTGACAAAATCAATGTGTCTTTAAATGCTAAATATATCAGATCTGAGGCTGACAACTTAGTAACTGTAGGTTACAGTAATGCAAACCCAGTACAACAGATGATTTGGTCTGGTCGTAACGTAGATTTCAATGCGTTAAAAGATTGGCAAAACTTACCGTTAGCTGCTGAAGGTACTGCTGCTGAAGGAACGCCTTTAAACTGGAATACTGTTTTCCAAAACAACCCTTTCTGGTATTTAGATAACAACTTAAATGCTTATAATAAAGACCGTATAATTGGTGGTGTAAACCTTTCTTTTGATGTTACCAATTGGTTAACAATATCTGGTAAAACAGGAGTTGACTTCTGGAAATCTCAAACTAGAGAGAATAAAGCGGTTGGATCTAATGATGCCCCTGAAGGTTACTACAGAGTCATTGACAGAACTTTCTATGAAGTTAACAGTGAAGTATTATTATCTTCTGCTGGAAACATTACTGATGATTTTACATACTCTTTAAATGTAGGTGGAAACACCATGTACAGAAAGAATGATTTAATTTATGCTACTGCACCTCAATTAGAGTTACCAGGTTTATATAACGTAAGTAACGTGAAAACTGGTGTGGATCCAATACAAGGAGCAACATATGCAGAGCAAAAAATTAACAGTTTATATGGATTTGGACAAATAGGTTTCAAAAACATGTTGTTTGTTGACGTTACTGCAAGAAATGATTGGTCTAGTTTATTACCAACAGACAACAACTCCTTTTTCTATCCTTCGGTAACTTTAAGTGCTGTATTGAGTGATATTTTCAATATGGATAAATCAACTGTATCTTTACTAAAAGTAAGAGGTGGTTGGTCTAAAGTAGGATCTACTGGAGCTTTAGGAGCTTACAGATTACAAGATGTTTACCAATTTGCTACAGATGGTTGGGATGGTACAAACTTTGTGTTCTTACCTTCAGCAATCAACAATCCAGAAATTGGACCTGAGACAACCAGTGGTTATGAATTTGGTTTAGATGCTAGATTGTTTGAAAACAGATTGCGTTTTGATTTTACTTACTACGATCAAACGTCTGAAGACTTGATTGTGGACGTACAATTATCATCTGCAACAGGTAGTGGTTCTTCCCTACAAAATGTTGGTGAAATGAGAAATAAAGGTATGGAAGTTCAATTAGGAGGTACTTTAGTGAAAACTGATGATTGGCAAGTTGACTTAGAACTTAACTGGGCTAAAAACGACAACGAAGTGGTATCTTTAGGTGACCTTGAAACTTTAGTTTTAGGTGGACAATGGAGTACTACAATTGAGGCAAGAGTTGGTGAATCTTATGGAACAATTGTTGGTCCTGCTTTTGAAAGAGCTCCAAATGGGGAAATTCTTTATGAAAATGGTTTACCAGTAATTGGTGGAAGTGAAGTATTAGGAAACGTGACTCCAGATTGGACTGGTGGTGCTAATTTAATTGTATCTTACAAAAACTTTAGATTTGATGCTTTAGTGGATGGAAAAATGGGTGGAGATATCTACACCATGACAACTTCTTGGGGTAGATATGCAGGTGTACTTGATGAAACAATGCAAGGACGTGAAACTGGTGTAATTGGACAAGGTACTATGAATATTGGTACAGAAGCTAACCCTGAATATGTTCCTAATAATGTGATTGTATCTGCTGAAAACTACAACAAAAAAGCATTCTCTAACAGTATTGCTGAAAGTTCTGTGTTTGATGCATCTTACATCAAATTAAGACAATTAGGATTGACTTATACTTTCCCTAAAAAATGGTTAGCTAATATTGCTTTAGACGATGTAAATTTCTCTGTTGTAGGTAGAAATTTAGCTTTCCTTTACAAGAAAGTACCTCATATCGATCCAGAATCTGCATTCAGTAATGATAATGGAAACCAAGGTCAAGAATTTGGTCAACTACCTTCTGCAAGAAGTATTTCATTTAATGTTAACCTTAAATTCTAATTTTAAAAAAATAGATTATGAAAAAAATAAATTTAATTGTCTTACTATTCATCGGCTTGGTATTTGTAAGCTGTGATAAAGACTTTGAAGAATTAAATAGCAATCCTAACGATCCTACTTCTGTTCCTGCAGAATTATTATTAGGGAGCATGATAAGAAGTACTGGAAACGTGATGTACAGTACCTTCAACGGTGGAGATATGGGAGCTTGCTGGGCACAACATTTCTCTAAAGTACAGTATAACGATGAAGAAAGATACATTCCAAGAGAGAGTGCTATAGGAAATGTATGGGCTGTTTTATACGAAAGTGTAGCTGCCGATGCCAATGCTATGTATGAACTAGCAGTACTTGAAGAAAATATGGTGGCTCAAGGTGCAGCTTTAACCATGAAAGCATATGCATTCTTATTGTTAACTGATCTTTACGGTGATATTCCATTCACTGAAGCTTTACAAGGAGCAACTAACATATCTCCAGTTTACGATTCTCAACAAACTGTTTACAATGGTTGTTTAGACCTTCTTGACGAAGCTATTTCTAAATTAAATCCTGCAAACGGAAGTTTGGATTCTAGCCAAGATATTATGTATGGAGGTGATGTATCCAAATGGAGAAAATTCGCTGCTTCTTTAAAATTCAGAGCTTTAATGCGTATGTCTGGAAAAGATGCAAGACCTAGCGAAATGCAAGCTTTAGTGAACAGTGGCCTATTGTTCTCTTCTAGTGCAGACGATGCAAACTTAGTTTATTTATCAGCTGCTCCTAATGCCAACCCAATTTACGAATCGGTGGTATTTGGAACTAGAAATGAGTGGAAAGTAAACAGTGCCATTGTAGATAGAATGGACGGAACTGTAGGTGGTTTTCCAGTTGATAATAGACTACCTGTAATTGCTCAGCCTAATGCAGATGGCGAGTATAGAGGAAAACCATCAGGTATTCAAGATGTACCAAGTGTGACATACAGCTATGCTAACGTATCACCTCTTGGTGAATTTTATTTACGTCCAGAATTACCAGCTGTATTCTTAAGCTATACAGAATTGCAATTCTTATTGGCTGAAGCTGCTTTTAAAAACTATATCTCTGGTGGAAATGCTGCTGCTGCTGCTTACTACCAAGCTGGAATTGAATCTAGTTTTGCTGATAATGATGGTGCAGATATTGCTGGTTACTATTCAGGATCTGTAATATATACTCCAGGATTTGCGATGGAGCAGATTTCTACACAAAAATGGTTGGCTTTATATAGTCAAGGTTTTGAAGCTTGGATTGAGTGGAGAAGAACTGGATATCCTGCATTAACTCCTGCAATTGATGGTGCTTTTAACGAAATTCCTTCAAGATTAACATACCCAGTAATTGAGCAATCTTTAAATGCTGCTAATTACAATGCTGCTGTAAGTAACTTACCAGGAGGAGATAAATTAACTTCACCAGTATGGTGGATGAACTAAAAAAAAAAGAAAAATGAAAAAATTAAATTATTTATTGACAATGTTTTTCGCGCTAACACTGTTTGTTGGTTGCGATACTGACCCTGATAATAATGCTCCAGTGACTGATGAAGCTGGTTTGGTTATTACAGTAGACGATTCAAGTGGAAAAGTATTAGGAACACCTCTTGATGCTAACGATCTTGAGAACTCAGAAATAGCATTTAATGATGCAGATATTGCTTTAGATTTTGTTTCCTTATTATCATTAGGAAATTATAATCAAGTTTCTAGTTTTGAAATAGTAAAAACTTTAAACAATGGACCTGAAGCCATAGTTGGAGACGTATCAACGTTACCTTTCAACTTAACTTATGATACAATTGATGAATATGTATCTGGATTAGGTGTTGAGGCTTCAGATTTAAGAATTGGAGATGTTTTTACTTTCAAAGTAAAATTATATCAAGCAGATGGTGACTTGTATTATTTTGCTCCAAGTATGGGAGAGTTTTCTGTAGTAGTTAACTGTGCTTCTAACTTAGCTGGTATGTATGATGTAACTGCAACCAGAGATGATGGAGCTAGTGTAAATCACGGTATTGAACCAGTAATTGAAATTTCACCAGGTTATTATAAAACAAAAACTACAGGTTTATGGGCTTTTGGCGCTATTGCTCCAGACCAAGGGTTTAACTTTAATGATACATGCAGTACATTAACTGTTCCACCTCAAAATCTAGCTCAAGGATATTACTCTAACGAAGTAAATCCAACTGATGATGGTTCTGTTTTACCTAACGGGAACTTAGAGATCAATTATGAAATTGGATTCTCTGCTGGTAATAGAACATATACAAATGTTTATGTTAAACAATAATAATCGACTAAAATTTTAAAGATGAAAAATAAATTAAAATCTATATTCTTACTTGCACTATCTGCTGGTGTTTTAGCTACTTCTTGTAGCGAAGACGACCACACTGGAGCTAGTATGATTAATTATACAAGTCCAACAGTTACGCTATCTACTGCTAGTACAAGCGTAGTGGTTGACGAAAGCATGATCGATCCGGACTTAGGATATGTAATTGAAGTTACAGCTTCTATTCCTGAGCCAGTATTCGTAGATCTTCATATTCCATTAGTACAAACTGGTGGAACAGCAGATTCAAGTGATTTCACTGCTGGAACT
>NZ_CAXATZ010000018.1:0-54504 GCF_963971605.1 uncultured Xanthomarina sp. | reverse complement strand
GGATTAGCTCCATTTTCAGTTGAAAACGTTAAGGTTGACGATGAAGAGTTGCTGGTTGATGGATCGCCATCAACATCAACATACTCCATATCGTTATTACTATTGTTTCTAGTATCGGTATAATTTTCCAGGGTAAGGTTGGTATTACCTATCATGGTAAAGTCCCCTTTAATATTGTATACTGTTTGACCCGGAGTAAAATCAGATTCCCTTGGAGTAAACGGAACCCTAACTTGACTGTAGCTAAAGAAACTAGCACTTAATAACATAACTGTTAATAAAACTAGTTTTAAAACATTTCTATTAGCTTGAATTTTAATAGCGTATAATTTTTTCATCTGTATAATAATTAAATATTATAATTTTATTTAGGACGGGTTTACAACTTTATAAAATACAGTTGTAACAGAATCTGCATTTAAGAGGAAGTTTCTAATTTGTTGGTCTGTACATTCAAACAAACATTTTACATACACATATCTCAATGAAGGAAATCCATTGATTCTTGACAAATCCAATCTATTGTTCAAATCGGATGCTCTATTTAATGTTATGGTAATTACTTCTACCTGACTATACAAATTGTTGTTGTCTAATAATAAGCTGCTTGAAGTTCCATCTAAAAGTTTTAACACCTTAGGACTTGTTTCACCAGTGACATTAATAATTCTTGAATTCTCTATGTAAATGGTAGGATTTTTTCCATGCAATAATTGGTCAGGAATAGTCACAGAAGTCCTTAAATTGCTATTTTCAGAATTGTCATCGAATATTCTCTGAATGTTTTCTTGTGCCAAAAGGTTGGCAGAAAAGAAAATGGATAGCATACAAACCAATAGAAAGTTTGAAAACGTTCGTTCAATTGTTTTTTTCATAATTTTTCAAGTTTAAATTGTAAACCTTAAATAATAAAAATGTTAAAACCTAAATTTTATCTTAATTCTTTGTATTTCAATATGTTGAAAATTGTTGAGGGAAGTACATTGACGTATCAATGCATAATGGATTAAGTTAATTTCTTGATTTGGGATCATCTTTGATTAATAGCTTACAATACAAATAAATAGCGATTCTTTAATCAAATCAAAAATAAATGTTAAATAACTCAAATATTCGATAACAGGAGTTCTACAAACACTTAATCGATGAAATGCAATAATTAACCGAACTTATAAATTTTGAAAACCTTAATATTAACCATTCATGGAACTTTATGCCATGCAATTACTAATTAACAATTAATTTTTATAGTTTTATAATAGCTTACTTATATTTTTATTTGTGGCCAAAATAAGTCATATGACCGACATATGCAACACTTTATCGATAAAAATTGCATTTAATCGTAAAAATGAAAAAAATAATTATTGTTAGACATGCTAAATCTTCTTGGAAAGAAGACTTGTCAGATCATGAAAGAGGCTTGGAATCTAGAGGTATTAAAGATGCAGAACTTGTTTCTTTATACTTTAAACAGTTTGAAACACAACCGGATATGGTACTTTCAAGTACTGCAAAAAGAGCTAAAAAAACTGCAGGAATCTTTATTGAAAACCTAAAAATAAATCCAGATTTGGTTCATTATTATAAAGAACTCTATGATTTTACAGGAGAAAGCCTTATCAAAACAATAAAAAACACATCAGACAGCATTCAATGCTTGATGGTTTTTGGACATAATCATGCCTTGACCCATTTTGTGAATACCTTTGGCGATAGATATATAGACAATGTGCCTACAAGTGGGCTTGTGGTTATAGAATTTCATGTGGACTCCTGGAAACACATTTTTAAAGGACAAACACTTAAAATTATTTTTCCTAGGGATTTAAGAGAGTGATTCCTTGAAAATTTAATGGTCAAACGGGTTTTTATTGGTGTAAATTCCAGAACCATCATTCCTGCTTTTATTTTTTCAATATTGGCTTGTGCTTTAACTTATAAGTATGAGGTCATTCTATTCGGTATTTCATACTAATAGAATATATTTGTAGTATCTAAATATGTTTTTAATGACAAAAAGTGAGAAGCTTAATAACAGTTATGTTAACAGAGAAATAAGTTGGTTGCAATTTAATGCAAGAGTGCTACAGGAAGCTGCAGATAAAAATGTGCCATTAATTGAAAGATTGAGGTTTTTAGGAATTTTCTCAAACAATTTAGATGAGTTTTTTAAAGTACGTTATGCAACCGTAAAACGTATTGTTGAAGCTGGAAAAGGTGCAAAAAGCGAGCTTGGTGGTATCAAGGCCAAGGAATTGTTGGAGGAAATCACCCAAATTGTTATCGCGCAACAAAGTGAAAGCTTAGAAATTTTGAGCAATATTCAAAGCAAGCTGGAAAAAGAGCATATTTATTTTATAAAAGAAGATGAAATAAACGAAGCGCAACATAAATTCATTAAACAATATTTTATTCAAAAAGTAAGTCCGGCCTTGGTAACCATTATCTTAAGCAATCAGGTAGACTTACCCAACTTGAAGGATAGTGCATCTTACCTAGCTGTTAAAATGGTTTTGAACAATGGAAAAAACCATCAGTATGCTTTAATAGAAATATCAAAAACCATGGATCGTTTTGTTGTGTTGCCAGAACAGAACGATAAAAGCTATATCATTATGCTAGATGATTTGCTTCGATATTGCTTGGACGATATTTTTAACATTTTTGATTATGACAGCATCACTGCACATATGATAAAAATTACTCGCGATGGTGAACTGGATTTTGACAGTGACTTGAGTAAAAGTTTTATAGAAAAAATTTCCGATAGTGTAAAACACAGACAAATAGGTGAACCTGTTAGGTTTGTTTATGATAAAACCATAGACAACGAAACCTTAACCTATCTCATGTCCAAAATGGGAATTGATTCCCACGATAGCATTATTCCAGGTGGTCGTTACCACAATCGTAGGGATTATATGGGCTTTCCAAGTCTTGGTAGAACCGATTTGCTTTACAATAAAATTGAACCCTTACCAATTAAAGGCTTGAGTTTGGAAGCCAGCATTTTTGATAGTGTGGCTAAAAAAGACTACTTGCTTTATGCGCCTTATCAAACCTTTTCCTATGTGGTAAAATTTTTAAGGGAAGCTGCATTGGACCCAAAAGTAAAAACCATA
The DNA here is from genome assembly GCF_963971605.1 of uncultured Xanthomarina sp. Classification (NCBI taxonomy): domain Bacteria; kingdom Pseudomonadati; phylum Bacteroidota; class Flavobacteriia; order Flavobacteriales; family Flavobacteriaceae; genus Xanthomarina; species uncultured Xanthomarina sp. The sequence continues at coordinate 51,379 of NZ_CAXATZ010000018.1, read as the reverse complement.
AAAATAACCATTTATAGACTTGCAGAAATTTCGCATGTGGCAAGTTCCCTCATCAATGCTGCAAAAAATGGAAAGAAAGTTACTGTATCCATAGAAATACAAGCTCGTTTTGACGAACAAGCCAACATAGATTATGCCGAGCAAATGCAAAACGAAGGCATTAATTTAATATTTGGTGTTCAAGGCTTAAAAGTGCATAGTAAAATGTGTGTGATAGAAAGAGAGGAAAACCATAAATTAAAACGTTATGGTTTTATAAGTACAGGGAACTTTAACGAGTCTACAGCTAAAATATATACAGATTACACATTGTTTACCTCAGACCAAAGAATATTAAAAGATATTAATAAAGTGTTTAATTTCTTTGAAATAAATTACAAAATCTACAGATACAAACACATTATTACCTCGCCTCATTATACACAAAAAGCCTTTTTTAAACTTATAGATACCGAAATCCAAAACGTGAAAGCTGGAAAACCAGCCTATATCAGATTGAAAATGAATAGTTTGTCCAGTTTTAAAATGGTAGACAAGCTATATGAAGCCAGTAGGGCAGGTGTTAAAATTCAAATGATTATTCGTGGCATTTGTTGCTTGATTCCAGGTGTAAAAGGAATGAGCGAAAATATTGAAGTAATAAGTATAGTAGATAAGTTTTTGGAACATACCAGACTGTATATATTTTGCAATGATAATAACCCAAAGGTTTACATTTCATCAGCCGATTTCATGACCAGAAACATAGAAAACAGGGTAGAGGTGAGTTGTCCAATTTATGACGAAGACATTAAACAAGAACTTATAGATACCTTTAATATATCTTGGAGCGATAACGTAAAAGCCAGGATTTTAAACGAATCCCAAAAAAACGAATACAGAAAAAGCAAAGCACCAAAAATTAGATCGCAATTTGCTTTGTACGATTACTATTTAAAAAAACTAGAAAATTAAGATGCTTTCAATAAAAAAATATGCTGCTATAGATATTGGATCCAATGCTGTTAGACTTTTAATAGCAAATATAATTGAAGAGAAAGGTAAGGATACACGCTTTAAAAAAAGCTCTTTGGTACGAGTGCCCATTCGTTTGGGAGCCGATGTATTTTTGGAGCAACATATTTCAGACCACAACAAAGAAAGAATGTTGGATACCATGAAAGCCTTCAAGTTGTTAATGAAAACCCATAAAGTTGTAAAATACAAAGCTTGTGCTACTTCAGCCATGAGAGAAGCAGCAAACGGGAAGGACATTTCAGAATTGATTTATAAAAAAACCAACATTAAAATAGATATTATAGAAGGTGAAGAAGAAGCTGCCATTATTGCCGCAACAGACCTGCATCAGTTTATTGATAAAAACAAAACCTATCTGTATGTGGATGTTGGTGGTGGAAGTACCGAATTTACTGTTATCCACAATGGACAATCCATAACTTCAAAGTCCTTTAAAATTGGGACGGTAAGATTATTGAACGATATTGTTAAAAAAGAAACCTGGAACGAACTGGAGACTTGGATCAAGAAACATACAGAAGCTTATGAAAAAATTGATGTTATAGGCTCTGGTGGTAACATTAATAAAATATTTAAAATCTCCGGGAAACCTTTGGGTAAACCCTTAACCTATTTCTATTTAACTTCTTATTACAATACCTTACAATCGTATTCATATGAAGAGCGAATTACCGAACTGGATTTGAATCAAGACCGAGCAGACGTTATTATTCCTGCCACACGTATTTACCTCTCTGCCATGAAATGGAGTGGTGCCAAAGATATTTATGTTCCAAAAATCGGATTGTCCGATGGCATTATAAAAAGCATCTATTACGATACGGTTTCAAGCAATACACAGTAAAAATTATACATTTAATCTTTAATATATATCACTTTTCGGCAAAACGTATATATTAGCTTCATTAGAAACCCGAAACTACTTTTTTAAAAATATTTTATTATGAAAAAAACAATTTTTCTTTTGGCTTTTGTAATATGCTCAACCTATTCATTTTCACAAGGAAGCTTATATGGCATTCGTGCTGGTTTAAACATTTCCAATTTGGATTTTGAACCAAGTCCAATTTTTGATAACACACATAGAAACGGTTTTGCCATTGGTTTTTTTGGCGAATACGATTTATCCAAGTCTGTTGCCATTGCTCCAGAAATCCAGTTTTCTGCCGAAGGTGCCAAAGACAAAGATTTAAGGATTGATTACATACAAATACCAGTATTAATGAAATATAGATTTGGAGAAAGATTCTCTGTAGGTGCTGGTCCAATGGCAGGTGTAAAAGTTTGGGAACATGAAGATGGTTACAAAAACTTTGCTTTTTCTGTTGTAGGAGGCTTGGAGTTTTTTGTTACCAACGATATTTTTATTGATGCCAGATACCATTATGGTTTTACCAATGTGCTTGACGAAGAATCTTCTTTCGAAGCAAAAAACAGCAACATACAAATAGGTGTTGGTGTAAAGATTTAGTAGAGATATTAAACAATAAAAAAACTCCAATATGGCGACATATTGGAGTTTTTTGTTTTTAAATATTAAGAATGATTATTCTTTGATAAATTTTAAAACATGTTGTTGACTGTTTTTGTCTGAAACAACTAAAAAATAAACACCAGTTTCTAAATATGAAACATTAATTTTATTCTGACTTAACCCTTCTTTTTCAATAATGATTTTACCTTCCATAGAGTGAATTGAATACGATAAGTTTTCAAAATCATCATTTTCTGTCGAAATTTTCAATTCCTCATGTACTGGATTTTGTGTGATTTTAATAGATTTTCTTTCTGTAAATGTAGGATTTGAAAGGGTTTGTCTTCCAAAAACAAGTACATTGTTGTCACTGTTTGTTAATGTTAAAATGGCATTATTACTAGTTCCTGTAATATTATAAGCATGTAACATGGTGCCTGAATTATTATGATCTGTTAATAGATGTAAGTATAAATCTTCTTCTGAGGGTTCACAAAAAGCAAGAGTAGCTCCACCAAATATAAGTTCCAATACATTAGGAGATGGAATTGATGAAGAAGCCCAATATGCATTACATTTCATTTCTCCTTCATTGTCATACAAATTGAAATTGGAATTATCTATTGTAAAATTCAATCTGTAATTATATGGAGAAGTTGTTATAGGTGGATTGCCATATGCAGTAATGGTATGCAGATACCAATCACCCAATAAACTTGTGTCCAAAGCCAATTCTTGTCTGCCATAAAAGACATAATTACCATTGCTATGTATTAGTTTTAAAGTTTCGTTAATTCCAGTACCATTTAGCTCGTATGAAAAGATTGGATCATCGGTATACAATCCTAAAAAACTCCACATGTAAGGATTAAGAAAAAGGTCTTCTTCAAATTCATAACTACAGAAGCCTCCCAAAGCAGAAAAATTAGTAATACTAATTGTATTATCATTATTAAATACATAACTGCCAGCATAGCCATTGGAACATATATTTCCATAGAAAGTGGTTTCGCTGTCTATATTAAATGTATTAATCGAGTTTGGTATGGTACTGTATTGTTGCGTGTTTTCAATGTTAATGTAATGTAAAAACCATTCGCCTTGTATTTCATTTTGGCTAAAAGAATTTAAACTAATAAGTAAGGCGAAAACAAAGTAGTATGTTTTCATAAATAATTGAGATTTTTACCTAAGATACAAAATCTTATCCATGAATGGTTTCTTTTTTACCAAGGTCTTTCATGATGTCTGCTTCAAAATCAAGTAGGTCTTGCCATTTTTTATCCACTTCCTTTCGGTCTCCATATTGTCTGGCAAACCTTAAAAACATGGTATAATGGTTGGCTTCACTTACCATAAGTTTTCGATAAAATTCTGCCAAATCCTTGTCTTCCAATTCTTCTGACAGTAACCTAAAACGTTCACAACTTCTGGCTTCAATTAAAGCAGCATAAAGCAGTCTATGGACCAATTGTGTGGTTCTACTGCCTCCTTTTGGAAAGAAAGTAATTAGTTTTAATACATATTCGTCTTTTCTATCGCGACCCAAAGTCCAACCGTTGTCCAAAATCCTATCGTGAACCATTTTAAAATGACTTATTTCTTCTTTTACCAAAGCAATCATTTCCTGCACCAGTTCAGTATATTCTGGAAAGCCAACTATTAAAGAGATAGCTGTACTTGCAGCTTTCTGTTCGCAATAGGCATGATCTGTTAAAATATCTTCAATGTTTTTTTCTACTATATTTACCCAACGTGGATCTGTTGGTAATTTTAAGCCAAGCATATGGTATGGTTTATGGTTAAAGTTTAATATTCAAAGTTCAAAGTTCAAGTTTGTTCATTAAAAGCATAAAGCTCTTGAACTTCCTTCAAAACAAGGTTTCCTTCAGAATCTATAAGAATGTCACAAAATGTTATTGTCTCATTTTGAATGTCCTTTATCATTGCAGATAAAACAAGGCCATGATTTTTAACTGAAGAGACTTGGTTTACCATGACATTAATAATAGCCTTATTTAATTGAAGATTGTTGTTGTGTTTATGTATGAATTCTTTATCAATTCTCTCATTAAAAATTTCTTTGTCATTCTTTGTAACAATCACATCTGTAACAAATTCCCTATAATATTTCTTATAAACAATACTGTCTTGCTTAAATTCGTTTACAATATGTTTGTCCATAATTGTATAGGTCTTCAATTTTACATGAAACCCGTTGTATAAAATGGTATCTGTTGCAACTTCTGTATAAGTTTCCGGAACGTAGGTGATGTTTTCAGAAAAAGAGTCCAATAATTTGTTTTCAATTAAAACTTCTGTATTGGTTTTAAACACTCTGTCTCTGCCATTGCAGCTTATGGAAACTATTCCAATGGTAGCGATTACCAATAAAAAAATAAACTGTTTCATCAAAAAAAGGGTTTACAAAGGCACTAATTTAGCTAATTGTTATCAAACTCTTAACGCTTTCAAATTATATAATACCAACGTTTTTAATTATTGGATTACTTTAAACTGAAATTGAAAACAGTTTATTTTATTTTAAATATCCAAATCAAAGGTTTTCCTTAAAGTTTCTATCATTGGATTTTTTTCCAAGAGCTTTTCATATTTTTCCCTGGTTGTGTACGCGTATTGCTTTTCCATCTCTTCATTGACGTCTATAGAGAGTTGAAGCTCGTAATTGTTAAGGGATTTTTTCAAGAACATCATTAAATCGTATTGCTGACGTTCCACTTCAACTTTATTGGTGGCATTTGGAAATTCCAAGTAAATGGTGGTTCCTTCAAGTTTTGGAGTGTCTATGGATAAAATGGAAGCCAAATTAAATTGTCCTTTTTCTTCCAATTGTTTGATAAAGCTGTTCCAATAAGCCATAAAATCTTCATAGGTAAAAGCGTCTGTTGGCAAATTTTCTTCATCAACAACCACTTCCATCTGTTTGATTTCATGTTCTTTTTTGGCTTTAATGCTTTTTAAAGACAAGCCAGAAGTCGCTTTCTTACCACTATTAAGCGAAATTTTAGGAATGTGGACCTCTTTAGGTTCAGATACTTTTTTCTCTGGATTTTTTGTAGGTTGAACAGGGTTTGCAGTTGTATTGGAATAGGTTTTCTGCTTAGGTTCCTGAACCTTGGTCTCTAATGTTTTAGGAACAGAAACAGGAACAGGTTTAATGCCTTTATTTATAAAATAACTAGCGGGAATTATGAAGTTTTTGCTATTTTTTTTTTCTCCATCAAAAGTGATAGAGGCAAGTTGCATAAGGCATAATTCAACCAGTAACCGTTGGTTTTTACTGGATTTGTATTTGAGGTCACAATCGTTTGCTAGCTCAATACCTTGAAGTAAAAATGTTTGCGAAGCCTTTTGTGATTGAATCAGGTATTTTTCCTTGGTTTCTTCTCCAACTTCCAACAATTCCACGGTTTCAGAATTTTTGCAGACCAGCAAATCCCTAAAGTGACTTGCCAAACCAGCAATGTAATGATGTCCATCAAAACCTTTGGCCAATATGTTGTTAAACTGCATTAATAGACTAGGAATATTGTTTTCAAGTATATAATCTGTACTGGTAAAATAAGTTTCGTAATCAAGAACATTCAAGTTTTCTGTAACAGCCTGTCTGGTTAAGTTTTTTCCAGAAAAACTAACTACACGATCAAAAATGGAAAGAGCATCACGCATGGCTCCATCTGCTTTTTGGGCAATAATGTGAAGCGCATCGTCTTCAGCTTCTATACCTTGCTCTTCGGCTATATACTTTAAATAGTCTTTGGCATCTTTAACTGTAATCCGTTTAAAGTCGAATATTTGGCAACGGGATAAAATGGTTGGTATAATTTTATGCTTTTCAGTAGTTGCGAGTATAAAAATACAGTGTTTTGGCGGTTCTTCCAAGGTCTTTAAAAAGGCATTAAAAGCAGCTTGGGACAACATGTGTACCTCATCTATAATATACACTTTATATTTTCCAACTTGTGGTGGAATCCTCACCTGATCGGTTAATTCCCTAATTTGGTCTACACCGTTATTGGAAGCAGCATCCAATTCAAAAATATTAAATGCAAAATCTTCATCTTCCTTTTCATTGCCATCACTGTTTATCATTTTTGCCAAGATACGGGCGCAAGTGGTTTTTCCTACACCACGAGGGCCTGTAAACAATAAGGCTTGTGCTAAATGGTTGTTTTCTATGGCATTCAACAAGGTGTTTGTAATAGCCTGCTGCCCAACGACATCTTTAAATGTTTGGGGTCTGTATTTACGTGCAGATACTACAAAGTGTTCCATGTAACAAAGTTAAAAATTCAAATCGTATTTTAGAATTTAGAGTTTAAAATTTAATACGAGTTATTAACAAATACACACCCTTTTGGTTTAGGGATAATAGTTCATTAAACAACTTGAGGCCTTGTTTAAAAAACATTTTAGCCCTTTAGGGTTTTAGGCATAAGGCACGTTAGTCTTTTAAAACTTATTTGCCTATTTTTGCAGCAAGCAGATCGCCTTATCGCTGTTCGTTTAGTCGAATGGAGGAAAGTCCGAACACCATAGTGCAACATAGTGGTTAATGGCCACCAGTCGTGAGGCTAGGAAAAGTGCAACAGAAAGAATGTACAGGTAATGCTGTAGTGAAATCAGGTAAACTCTATGTGGTGCAATGTCATGTAAACCAACGTTTGAAGGCTGCACGCTTGATGTTGGAGGGTAGGCAGCTAAAGTGCTCTGGCAACAGCGCACTCAGATAAATGATAAGGGCTTTTATGAAAATGAAAGTACAGAATTCGGCTTATAGATCTGCTTTTTTTTATATTCACACCATGAAATACAAACTACTTATTTTATCTTTTTTCTTTACATGTATTGTTTTTTCCCAGAACGAAGACAGAAAAGCTTATATGTACGACGAAAATGGAACAGCCATTGATGAGAAGACGTTTTTTGAAAAATTAAGATCTGGAATTTATTATAAGAGGGCAGTAGTGAATGATACTGCTGTTTTAGCGAAACTTTATGTTAGAAAGTTTGAAGGAAAGTTAGATGCGTCGTCCTATAAAAAATTTGTATCCTATCTGGAAAAAACAGTCAAAACCAAAATAGATACAACCAAAATAGTGGTTATTTATTTTTTCTATGAAAACGATAAGCGTGTTGCCAGACACTATGCAACTACCAAGAAGCTAGAAGCACTTAACAACAATGATGCTGTTCAGGCTTTTTATATGACAGAAAAAGGATTTCGTTTTAAAAACAGAAAACATGTGTTTTACGAAGACATATTTAACTTAGCCAAACAAACTTTTTTCGAAACAAATGTCTGTTGTGGAAGTGCAGTTATACTAAAGCCAGATGGTACCTATTATAAGGAGTTAGGAGAATTTAGTGCAACAACTATTTCAGAAAAAGCCTTGTCAGACAGGTAGTTTTTTCAAGTCTAAGATTCAAAAAAACTAAACATATTGCCTCCATAAGCTTTAGAATAGCTAAAATCCTCAACTTGAGATAAATCTGTATGTTTGGAATGTTCCACGATTAAAATGCCACCTTCTTCCAATAGATTCTTGTTAAAAACTAGGTGAGGGATTTTTTTAAAATCCTCTAAAGAAAAATCATAAGGAGGATCGGCAAAAATAATCGTGGCTTTTTGAGTGGTCTTTTCCAAAAATTGAAACACATCGCTTTTTATGGTTTGTATGGGCATGTTAAAACTTTTTGAGGTGTCGTTTATAAATTTAATACACCCAAAATCCTTGTCCACACAAGTAATTTGTGTGGTGCCTCTAGAAGCAAATTCATAACTAATATTGCCAGTGCCTGCAAACAGATCCAGAACCTTTATCTCATCCAGGTAAAATTGATTGTTAAGGATGTTGAACAAGGCTTCTTTCGCCATATCTGTCGTTGGGCGAACAGGAAGTTTTTTTGGTGCAATAATGCGTCTGCCTTTAAATTGTCCGGATACTATGCGCATTAGAAACTTTGTATTAATACAAAATCGGAATAATTGGATTTTGGTTTGTGGATATAATCATACGTATCCAAGCGTTTTCCAAAATGGATATGTCTAATATATTTGTAAAGCATCTTGTAAAGATTGGAGTCTTTTTCAATATCACCTAAAAGCATTAATTTTATGGTTTCAGGATTTAGTTTTAATTGTTCAATGGTGAACAGGATATAATAAATAAAATCCTCTTTGGTTGAATAATCAAAGGTATTGTAGAGTATGAGTTTGCCTTTATTGGTCACTACAATTTCAAAATGATCTTTACTGACGTTTATATATAATTTGGCATCTTCTTCATGTTTTTCAATTTGCAATATCTTATCGATCAAAATTGATGAAAAATGACTGTAAGTAAAAGCTCCAAATGTATCGTAAATATAATTATTGATGTTAACATAAGGCACATATACACTTACGCTATCGTTTATTTCCAGTGTATCGAATGCTATAAAATCCGATTTCAAGATTTTTGAGTTAAATTTTAGATAATCGGCTAAATGTGCTTCGTCAAACAAAGGTTTAGGCACAATGGTTGCCAGTTCATTCACATAAATTACATGTACTTTGTTGAAGGTGCTTTGTAAGGCTGTTTCAGTATTGAAAAGGTGTTTTAAAAAGTCCAAGGCCTCAAAAGGCGATAGTTTTTTGTCCTTTTCAAAATGTTTTAAATAAGAAATGGTTTTCTTATCTGTATTTAGGATACAAAAAGAAAGTCCATTCAAACTTACTTGAATGGACAAATCTTGATTAGTTAGTTTATGTTCAGTTTTATTCGCTATCTCCATAGGTTTTTGGCCAATTTCCATTGGTTTTAACTTCTTCCATAGATCCAACCTTTAAAGCGTCTCCATTAACTCCATCTACCGAAACAACTTGGTTTTCTTGAGCAATCAAGTCTTTGTCTTGGTCGTGTAAAATTACACTTTTCTTTACACTTGCTTCAAAAACCGGAATTTTTAAATCGTTTTGTTCCAATAAGCCTGCCTGCATTTCAAACTGTGCATCTGTATTGGGAACGTTCATCATGGTTTTATATCTGTCAGAGTTTTTAAATAAAGAGTCTTTAACAGATTTAAAACCTAGGGTATCTATAATTGTAATTTCTTTGGTCGTTTCCACACCACCATAACGTCTTGTTAATTCTTCATCGATAACTGTGGAATCCCTACGTTGAGTAATGGTAAATTGGGCTGTATCTATAAACTTCACCAAGTTATCAAAAGTTGGTGCAAATTTACCTGTAACTTGTTGGTGCGCCAATTGGGCATCTCTTATATCAATAAGCTTCTCAATAACTGCAGCGTAACGTTTGTTTTTTACTTTGTTAAATTGAATAGGCTCATAAATAGACATAAAGGTTAAATATCCTAAATAGAAAATCAAAGCCCAAAGTGCTATAGTCAATACTGGCTTTACTTTAGAAGGAACATATTTGTCAATTAGCCATACTAAACCAATTGTAACTACTATTACAGCAACAGCTATAAGAATTATTTTAAACATAGTGTCAGTTATTAAATTTTATTAAGGTACAACGCAAATCTACAATTTTTTTTTAATCGTAAAAACCAAAGGACGTAAAAATCATTCCTATATTTGATGAAATTTAATAAATTAACACCTTTCATGACCTCTTCGGAATTTTATTCACTTATAAAACAGCAATTTCCATTCAAACCTACATCCAAGCAAGAAATTGTTTTATTGCAACTTTCCGAATTTATTTTCAGTAAAGACCCCAAAGCGCTTTATTTATTGAAAGGATATGCAGGAACTGGTAAAACAACAATAGTAGGTACTATAGTTTCAAATTTATGGAAAGCAAAAAAAAGTGCTGTTTTAATGGCTCCAACTGGTCGTGCAGCCAAAGTAATTTCCAATTATTCAGGTAAAGAAGCTTTTACCATTCACAAAAAAATATACTTTCCCAAAAAGGACAAAGGAGGTGGTGTTAAGTTTGTTCTACAGCCAAACAAGCACAAAAACACCATATTTATTGTAGATGAAGCCTCCATGATTCCAGATACTCCTGGCGAATCCAAATTATTTGAAAACGGTTCGTTGCTCGACGATTTAATGCAATATGTGTATTCTGGATTTAATTGTAAACTTTTGTTAATAGGTGATACAGCTCAATTGCCACCTGTTAAACTGGATTTAAGTCCAGCTCTGGATGCAAATACCTTGGAGTTAAACTATAACAAACAAGTTACCAAAATGGAACTGGATGAAGTTGTAAGGCAAGAACTTGATTCTGGAATACTGGTAAACGCAACCAACCTAAGGGAAGCTCTTTCAGATACGTTTTTTGACACGTTTAAATTTAATTTAAACACTTACACAGATATCGTGAGGTTGATTGATGGCCATGAAATCATGGACGCAATCAACGATGCTTACAGTAGGCTTGGAAACGAAGAAACAGCTATTGTTGTTAGAAGCAACAAACGGGCTAATTTGTATAACCAACAGATACGAAACCGAATCCTGTTTAACGAAAACGAGCTGACAGCAGGAGATTTTTTAATGGTTGTTAAAAACAATTATTTCTGGATAAAACCCACAACCGAAGCAGGTTTTATTGCCAATGGAGACATTGTGGAGGTGTTGGAGATCTTTAACATTTTAGACCTGTATGGTTTTCGTTTTGCCGAAGTTAAAATACGCATGGTAGATTACCCTAGAATGAGACCTTTTGAAACCGTATTGCTCTTAGATACCATTTCTGCCGAAACACCATCGTTGACCTATGAAGATTCCAACAGACTTTACCAAGAGGTTATGAAGGATTATGAAAATGAAACCAGTAAGTATAAAAAGTTTCTAAGCGTGAAGAACAACAAATACTTTAATGCCTTACAGGTAAAATTCTCTTATGCCATAACCTGTCATAAATCTCAAGGAGGCCAATGGAACACCGTTTTTGTAGAGCAACCGTATTTACCAGAAGGTATCACCAAAGATTATTTGCGTTGGCTTTATACTGCAGTTACAAGAGCCAAGGAAAAGCTCTATCTTATTGGGTTTAAAGATGAATTTTTTACTGAATAATAAACAAAACTTACTGCTGTTGCATTAAGAGTTTGGGAAAGAGAGAAAGTTTCGGCTGTTTAAGGCGTCTAATATCTTTTAAAAATCCTATTTTTGAATTAATAAAGTTACATTTTACATGAAAATTATCTCCATGATACCAGCACGTTATAGTGCCTCCCGATTTCCAGGAAAACTTATGCAGGATTTGGAAGGGAAATCGGTTATTAGACGAACCTATGAAGCTACTGTAAACACAGGCCTATTTGATGATGTTTTTGTGGTTACAGATAGCCAGATTATTTTCAATGAGATTACAAATCATGGAGGTAAAGCCATTATGAGCCAGAAAGAACACGAGTGTGGAAGCGATAGAATTGCAGAAGCCGTAGAATTTATGGATATAGATATTGTGGTCAATGTTCAGGGAGATGAACCTTTTACAGAAGTGTCCTCCTTAAAAAAACTCATTGAGGTTTTTAAGCACGATGCAAACAAAGAAATTGATTTAGCTTCCTTAATGGTTCACATTACAGATTGGGACGAAATTAAAAACCCAAATACCGTAAAGGTTATTGTGGATAAAGACAACTTTGCACTTTATTTTTCAAGAAGTCCAATTCCATACCCAAGAGACGAAACCGTTCAGGTAAAATACCATAAACACAAAGGGGTTTATGCTTTTAGAAAAGAAGCATTGTTGGATTTTTACAGATTGCCCATGTTAAAACTGGAAGCTTCCGAAAAAATTGAATGCATCAGGTATTTGGAATATGGCAAAAAAATAAAAATGGTGGAAACAGATGTGCAAGGTGTGGAAATAGATACACCAGAAGATTTGGAACGAGCCAAAAAGTTGTGGAAATAAAAATAATTTCTTTACCTGTAGGAAAATAGATGGTAAAAGGAATCTATAAAGTTATTTATAAAAAAACAGATTTGATAAAAGAATACAAAAACATAAAAGTGATTGGTTTTGATGCCGACGATACGCTTTGGGTAAACGAAACCTATTTTCGGGATGCAGAAGTAGCCTTTGCAAAACTGTTGTCAAAGTACGAAACCCTAAACAAAATCGATCAAGAGCTTTTTAAAATGGAGATGAAAAATCTTCCTCTCTATGGTTATGGCGTAAAAGGGTTTGTTCTATCCATGGTTGAAATGGCTCTGGAACTGTCCAACAACAACGTATCTCCCAAAACCATTCAAGAGATCTTGGATATTGGAAAAGACATGCTAAACAAGCCTGTGGAGTTATTGGATGGGGTAGAAGAAGTATTAAAGACGCTGTCATCAAAATATCGTCTAATTTTAGCAACAAAAGGCGATTTACTGGACCAACAAAGAAAATTGGAAAAATCTGGTTTAACAGATTATTTTCACCATATTGAAGTATTGATAGACAAACAAGAGGCTAATTATTCCAAACTTTTAAATCATTTGGATATTAAACCATCCGAATTTTTAATGATAGGAAATTCATTAAAATCAGATGTATTACCTTTAGTAAATATTAAGGCACATGCCATTCATGTGCCATTTCATACAACTTGGACGCATGAACAGGTTGATGAGAAAGAAACCAATGGCAAAACCTATAAAACAGTAGCTGGATTATTGGACATTTTGCCATTACTAAACTAATTTGATAATTATAGTTATTACATATTCATGAGTTATAAAAATTTCCCAATGGTGTCCAAAGTGGTTTTCGGACGAGGCAGTTTTAATCAATTAGGAGATATACTTTCACCAAAACGATTAAATGTAAAAGCACCATTTATATTTATAGTGGACGACGTATTTCAAGGAAATTCTTGGATAACCTCAAGAATACCATTGGCTTACGAAGACAAGATATATTACATCTCTGCAGATGAGGAACCTAAAACCTCACAAGTGGATAAACTGGTTGAAGAAATTATCCTGAACTATAAAGCCTTACCTTCTGGTATTATTGGCATAGGTGGAGGAACCATTATGGACCTGGCAAAAGCTGTTTCCATCATGCTAACCAATAAAGGGGAATCCAAAGATTATCAAGGTTGGGACTTGGTGAAAAAACCAGCTATATACCACGTTGGGATACCTACAATTTCTGGAACAGGAGCCGAAGTTTCCAGAACTACCGTTTTAACAGGCCCAGAAAGAAAGTTGGGAATCAATTCAGATTACACACCATTCGACCAAGTGGTTCTGGATCCAGAATTAACCAAGGACGTTCCAAAAAATCAATGGTTTTACACAGGAATGGATTGCTATATTCACTGTATAGAATCGTTAAACGGTACTTTCTTAAATGCCTTTAGTAAAAGTTATGGAGAAAAAGCCTATGAACTTTGTGTGGAACTGTTCTTGGATAACAACTTAACAGAAGAAGAAGCTCAAGATAAATTAATGATGGCTTCTTGGCATGGAGGCATGAGTATTGCTTACTCACAAGTAGGAGTGGCCCACGCTATGAGTTATGGCTTAGGCTATTTACTTGGTACCAAACATGGCATTGGGAATTGTATTGTGTTCAATCAATTGGAAGAGTTTTATCCAGAAGGTGTGGCACTTTTCAAGAAAATGAAAGACAAACACAATATCGATCTACCTCAAGGCATCTGTGCCAATTTATCTGACAAAGAGTTTGATATTATGATTGATGTGGCTTTAAGCTTGGAGCCATTATGGGAAAATGCTTTAGGGAAACATTGGAAAAAAACCATGACACGAGACAAATTAAAAGAACTTTATCTTAAAATGTAAGCATGCGTAAACTTGCTAAATTTATTTATTTTAAGGTTTTGGGATGGCAGTTGGTAGGAAACACCAACATGTCCAAGGATGCGGTTAAAAAAGCTGTTTTAATAGCTTTACCACATACCAGTTGGCATGATTTTTACATTGGTTTGTTATTAAGAAAGGTTATTTGGATTAAATCCAATTTTATTGGCAAAAAGGAACTTTTTGTTTGGCCTTTTGGATATTACTTTCGCGCTATAGGTGGCAGACCCATAGATAGGACTTCGGGACAAAATAAGGTTCAGGCCATAGCCCAATTATTTGAAGAAAACAATGAATTTCGTTTAACCTTAGCACCAGAAGGAACCAGAAAAAAAGTAGACGAATGGCGAACAGGTTTTTACTTTATTGCCAAAGCTGCAAACGTACCCATAATTATGTTTACCTTGGATTTTAAAAATAAGCAGAACAAGGTGTCAGTACCTTTTTACCCTACAGATGATATGGAAGCCGATTTTAAATTCATGAGACAGTTTTTTGAAGGTGTAGTTGGCAAAATTCCTGAGTATTCATAGGCGTTTGGCATACCTTTTGCATTTATTTTATTAGGTTAGTAAATTAAACATAAAGTAAACTTTTGTCCCTAAAAAGAAACATTTACTAATAGAAAAAAAGCTACTTAGTTTTAAGTAGCTTTTGTGTTTTTTATTTAATCTATAACCTTAAATTCCTTCATTTCTTTTAAAGGTTCCAACACATTGTAATCTTTCCAGTAGTTTGGGTCGAAAGCCTTCAGGGTTTCGTAATCAATTTTTCGTTTTTCTTTGGTGGCATTAAATTCCGAAATACTGATTTGACTTTCATCCATCACCAAAATTTCGTTTTTCTCTTTAAAAACACCTTCCACCTTAAAGTCAAAAGAAACTTTTTCACTGCTGTTGTTGTCTTTAAATTTGATGGGTCTATCCACATAAAAGTAGCGGTCCAACTGGTCTGTCATATAATTGGGATAGTAATAGCCTTCTTTGTGTTTTTTGTAAATTACAGAGCCTTTTTTGTTTTGCTCTATGTATTTAACGCCAAGCAGAAGTTTTAAATTTAATTTTTCACCTATTCGTCCTTTAGCAAATTTGTAATCTGCTTTTAAAATGGCGAAGGTTTCATGGGACACGTAAAAAGTACCTTCAAAATCGGCAGAACTCCTTCTAGGAGCATAACTGATCACGTATACCATTTCTGACCCTATAAAAGTAATGTCTTTGATTTCATATTCGTACTTTTTGGTATCTGTAATAAAATTTAAGATGGTTTTAGACGAAAACCCATGTTCCTCAACCATTTTATGAACCATGTTCCTTATAAACTTCAAGGAATTGATGGTGTCGTCCATTTTATTGTTGTTTTCTTTTAAAGACACAGAATCCGAAACTTTAAACCAACCAGATTTAACAGTATAGACTTTGTCCTTATCCAAATGTTTTAAAATAAGCTCTTGTCCTTTTTCGGCCAATTTTTCAACCGATTGGTCGTTGCGTTCATCCAATAACCTGATGGCTTTATCCACTTTCAGTTTGGAGGTTTCCTTGTCTTTAATAAATAATGTCCCAACAAACTCGGTATATTGTTTGGATTTGTTGTTTACAAGTTTTTTTTCAAGGCCATCAAAATCTTTGTTGAACGCTTCCAGTTGCTTCTTTTTAAAACCTGTGGATTTGTCTATTTCAAAATCGGCATCCTTTCCAACAATGTATTCGGTTCTTCGGCTAAAAACATCATAGCGAACCAATTCTGGCCTATAATTCTTTTTAAGGTTCCTATTTACATAATACATGATGGAATCTATAGTTAATGGCCTATTGGTAACATATACTTCGTGGAGCTCGTTAACCTGTTCGTCCAGTTTGTATATTTTAGATGAAAATTCTTCGAGTACCAAACCTTTCCTTTCAAAGCCCAAACATGAAATATACACTGAGTCTGATGCTTTAAAGCCTTCGGTTTCTATAGAAAAACTGCCTTCTTCGTTGGTGATGACACCATAATTAGGACCAATTTGAATGGTGGCAAAAGGAATGGGTTCGTTGGTTTTTGTGAGTACCTTTCCAGCAACTTGCTGTGCAAAATTACTATAAATAGAACCAAATAGACATAAGATGGTTAGTGACTTTTTGAGCATGTGTTTTATTTTTAAAACGATTGACTTGTAAAATTGTTACTTATAAAGATGAAAAAACCCAAACAATTTGTAAGGGTTTTTTAGAAATATTTATGAATTTATTTTAGAAAAGCTACTCTTCAGTACTTTCTTCCATAGTATGATAAACGTTCTGCACATCATCATCATCGTCCAGTTTTTCTAGAAGTTTTTCAACATCAGCTACTTGTTCTGGAGTTAATTTTTTGGTGACTTGAGGGATACGTTCAAAACCAGAAGAAAGGATTTCAATATCCCGAGCTTCCAATTCAGCTTGAATGGCACCAAAACTTTCAAAGGGAGCGTAGATTAAAATGCCATCTTCATCCACAAACACTTCTTCGGCACCAAAATCTATCAATTCCAGTTCCAGTTCCTCTGGATCCAAACCTTCGTTAGGGATCCTGAAATTGCAGGTATGATCGAACATAAAAACCACAGAGCCGGAAGTGCCCAAACTACCATCGCATTTATTAAAATAACTCCTTACGTTGGCAACGGTTCTGGTATTGTTATCTGTAGCGGTTTCCACTAAAACAGCAATGCCATGTGGCGCATAACCTTCAAAAATAACTTCTTTGTAATCACCTTGACTTTTGTCGCTTGCTTTTTTTATGGCACGTTCCACATTGTCTTTAGGCATATTTACAGCCTTGGCATTTTGGATGACGGCTCGTAACCTAGAGTTGCTTGCAGGATCTGGACCACCTTCTTTTACTGCCATTACAATGTCTTTGCCAATACGAGTAAAAGCTTTACTCATGGCAGACCAACGTTTCATTTTTCGTGCTTTACGAAATTCAAAAGCTCTTCCCATTTTTTAGATTAAAGTTTAAAATTCAAAATTTAAAGTTATTGAAGCAAATTTATAAAAATATGATAATTGAATGTGTTTGTATGAAGAAAATTCTCAATATGTACTACTGAAAATTAAGACAGATAACCGAACCCTATTTTATTCCTGAACTTCAACAATCATTTCTATGGCTTCTGCCAATTTGAAATCTTTTTCAGTAACACCTTCAGCATCGTGTGTGGAAAGTGAAATGGACAAAATGTTGTAGGTATTGGTCCATTCCGGATGATGGTTTAAGGCTTCGCATTCAAAAGCAATTCGGCTCATAGCACTAAAACAGTCCCTAAAGTTGTCGAATTCAAATTCTGCATGAATGGCATTGTCAAAATATTCCCAATCTGGAAAACGCAATAATTTTTTTTCTATGTCCTGTTCTGATAATTTACTCATGATATGATATTTTTTTATATCAATAAATTTAATGATTTTAGTTGAAACTATCAATTAAACTGCCAACTCTGTTAAAATATCGTCACTAGACACATGCAAATGTTTGGGCAACACATTTGTTTTAGGTAGTACTGCCAAATAACGTTCGTCGTTGGTTGTGTACACTCTTTTAAAAACGGGTTTATAAGTACCCAAACGTTTTATAATATCTTCAATAAACTCATCATGATGCACTAAATTGGTACTGCCCAAATGAAAAACCCCTGTTTTGTTCCTGTTAATGATGTAGTGGATTTGCTGTGTTACTTTAGAATCCGAAGTTACGTTCATTACCAAATTTGGAAACACTTCTATTGGTTCTTTGCTGTTTAATAACTCTTTTATTTCTTGAATTCTTGGCGATTGTGTTCCAAAAACCATAGGCAGTCTAATAATGGCAATTTGCCTTTTTGGCAAGCGCATGAGCATGTTTTCAATTTTAATTTTAAAATGCCCATAAATACTATGGCTTAGAGTTTTATCTTGTTCGTAACTGGGATATTTACTATAACCATCAAATACATTGGCAGAAGATAAAAACAGCAACCTGCAGTCCCGATGCGATTTTAAATAATCGCATATATGCGAATGTGCGATAACCTGAGCCGAAAAATCACCACGAAGCGCAGAAATGATGATACTTGGTTTAACGGCTTCCAAGATTTCAAATACATCGTCTTCTTCTAAATTATATTGAAAAAAATGGCTGTTCTTTTCCAATAGCTTATTATCTGTATGGTACGTTCCAAAGGTTTTAAAATAGGGGCAGAGCTCTTTGTAGATGGCGTTTCCTAAAAAACCACTGGCACCTAAAATCAATACACGATGTTTGTATTTTCTATCTTTCATACACGTTTATAACGCAAGATTTGAAATTAAAATATGGACTGATTGGTTAGTGTGGTAAATTGCTCCAAAGCCTGCATGCCTAATTTTGAATTTCCTCTTTCGTTTAGACCAGGAGCCCAAACCGAAATAATAAATTCGTTGGGAAGCAATGCAACGATACCTCCACCAACACCACTTTTTCCAGGAAGTCCAACCTCAAAAGCAAATTCGCCTGCTTCGTCATAAAAGCCACAGGTAAGCATAATGGCATTGATACGTTTGGCCTGGCTTTTGGTAAGCCTGGTTTTTTGTAGCATGCAATTCCCTTTATTGGCAAACACGTAAAATGCTTTGGTAAGCTGTGCACATGTCATCTCCAAGGAACATTGATGAAAGTAGAAATCCAAAACATCATCCACATGGTTATTTAAATTGTTGAATGATTTTAAAAGATTGGCTGCAGCATAGTTGTTGAAACCAGTTTGCTTTTCAGACAGGGCCACTTTATAATTGTAATCTATATTGGCATCGCCTGTAATGTCCCTAACATACTCTAAAAAGTCTGTTTTTGGGTTTTCTAATAAGGACACCAATATATCAGCAATTACAATGGCTCCCGAATTGATAAATGGATTTCTAGGGATGCCTTTTTCAAGCTCCAACAAGGACAAATGATTAAAGGGATTTCCTGAAGGCTCTACATCCAATCGGTTCCAGATATCTGTGCCCACTTTTGAAATGGCCAAAGCCAAACTAAGGACTTTGGAGATACTTTGGATTGAAAATTTCTTTTCGGAATCTCCTACCGAATATGCGCCTCCGGAAATTAATTGTAAATGGATACCAAAGCTATCTTTGTTTACGTTGGCCAATTCTGGAATGTAGTTGGCAATTTGGCCTTTATCTTCATCCTGAACGACATTGTTGTAAATGGCATTTAATATACTTTGGTAATCTATCATATGCTAACCCTTGTAAAAAGGAAGTTTTACTACAGTTGCAGGAACTGCGTTTTTTCTAATTTGAATATGGATTTTACTGTCAATTTCGGCAAATACCTTTGGTACATAACCCAAGCCTATCCCAATTCCTAAAGATGGCGACATAGTTCCAGAAGTTACGCGACCAATGGTTTTTCCTTGACCATCAACTATATCATAACCTTGTCTGGGAATGCCACGTTCGTCCAATTTAAAACCTATTAATTTGTTTTCAACACCACGTGCTTTTTCGGCTTCCAAAGCTTTGGAGTTAGTGAATTCTTTAGTGAATTTGGTAACCCAACCCAAACCAGCTTCAAACGGAGAGGTAGTATCATCTATGTCGTTTCCATAAAGGCAATAACCCATTTCTAAGCGTAAAGTATCTCTTGCAGCTAAACCAATAGGTTTGATGCCGAAATTTTTTCCAGCTTTCAAAACCTTATCCCAAACCTGTTTTACTTCGTCATTTTTACAATAAATTTCAAAACCACCACTTCCAGTATATCCAGTAGCAGAAATAATAACATGTTCGATGCCTGCAAAATCCCCAACTATAAAATTGTAGAAGTTTATTGCAGCCAAGTCATGGCTTGTTAAACTTTGCATGGCTTCTACAGCCTTAGGGCCTTGAATGGCAAGTAGGGAATAGTCTTCGCTTAAATCACGCATGGATGCACCAACGTCGTTTTTAGATGAAATCCAGTTCCAATCTTTCTCTATATTACTAGCATTAACAACCAATAAATACGTTTCTTCTTTTATGCGATAAATAATTAAATCGTCTACAATACCACCATCTTCATTAGGCAAATAAGCGTATTGCGCTTTTCCAATGGTAAGTTTGCTGGCATCGTTACTGGAAACTTTTTGGATAAGCTCCAAAGCATGAGGCCCTTCTATTAAAAATTCTCCCATGTGAGATACATCAAATACACCAACAGCCTTCCTAACCGTTTCATGTTCAATGTTAACGCCTTCATATTGAACAGGCATGTTGTAACCAGCAAAAGGAACCATTTTTGCTCCAAGAGCTTCGTGAGTGGATGTTAACGCAGTATTTTTCATAGAAAAAATGTTTTCATTTCCAAGAACCTGTCTGTCTGTATACAGGGACGGAAATCTTAGTTAGATTAAATAGTATTGTCGCGCAAAAGTATCAAAAAATATCTGTAATTAAGGAATGGACCTTCCATTAAAAATTTGTTAATTTTTAAAGTATTTACCAATACCTTTATAATAATCAAGTATTTTAGTTTATTATTAAAACCTTTCCAGATGAAACTTTCAATTACTACACTTTTTACTTGTTTGTTCTCAATATTGATTTTTGCTCAAGATGGTAATCCAACCGATTATTTGAGTTCCGATTTCCACAAAAGCCGAAGAGATGCCTTTAGGGAAAAAATGCCTGAAAACAGTGTCGCTGTTTTATTTGCCAATCCCATAAGGAATAGAGCAAACGATGTAGATTACGTATACCATCAAGATCCCAATTTTTATTATTTAACCGGTTTTAAAGAACCTCATGCTGTCTTGGTTATTTTTTCGGAAGAACAAACCAGTCCAGAAGGCAACAGTTATAAAGACATACTTTATGTTCAAGAAAAAAATGCTAGAATGGAACTTTACAATGGAAGACGCTTAGGGGTTGAAGGAGCCAAAAAGGAATTGGGTTTTGATATGGTGTTTTTTGGAACGGAATTTAAAAATTCGGGGATTGACTATAGCGCTTTTGATAAAGTGATGTTTTTTGATTTTGAAAATGATTATAGGGATTCCAAACGTAATCCAGCCGATTTATATAGTTTGGTAGAAACATTTAAACAGCAAGTGAACTACAATGAAACAAGTTTTCCAAACCCTATAAAAGAACGTGCTTATGAAATGATTAAAACCACCAACGCAGAAAACAGTGACAATTTAATTAAGGATTTAGGTAGAGCCATACAATATTATCCACAATTAAAAGAGGATAAATTAATTTCAGAATATGTAAATACTACAGATAACAAGACACGCATTGAATTAAAACAACAAGTTATCAAGATAGAGGCAGAAACCCCTAGAAGTAACTTGGATATAAAGACATTATCAACCATTATGGGAGCCTTAAGACAAATAAAAACTCCAGAAGAAATGGTATTGCTAACCAAGGCCATTCGGATTTCGGCCATGGGACAGCGCGAAATAATGAAAGCCATGCATCCTGGCATGTCTGAAACCGAAATTCAAGGAGTTCATGAATACGTGTATAAAAAATACGGTAGCGAGTACGAAGGTTACCCAAGTATTGTTGGAGCAGGTAATAACGCCTGTGTGTTACACTATATAGACAATAGTAAAATGCATGTTGAAAACGATTTGGTTTTAATGGATTTAGGAGCCGAATATCATGGTTATACAGCAGATGTTACAAGGACCATTCCTGCAAACGGCAAATTTACCAAAGAGCAAAAACTCATTTACGATTTGGTGTATAAGGCACAAGAAGCTGGTATCGCTGCAGCAGTAGTTGGAAACCCACACAATGCCACAGATACAGTTGGAAGGGATATTATAACCCAAGGGTTATTGGAGTTGGGTATTATTAAAACTGCCGAAGAATCCAGAAAATATTTCCCTCATGGCACTTCCCACTATATAGGTTTGGATGTGCACGATGCCGGATTATATGGCGCTTTTGAACCTAATATGGTAATTACAGTGGAGCCTGGGATATACATTCCTAAAGGAAGCGATTGCGATGAAAAATGGTGGGGAATTGGTGTGCGTATTGAAGACGATATATTAATCACAGAAGATGTTCCAGTCAACCTTTCAGCTGAAGCACCACGTAAATCTGAAGAGATTGAAAAGCTAATGAAAGAAAAAAGTGCTTTGGACGATTTTGTTTTGCCTAATTTGGATTGATTTATTTTATTCTTTTCTTTTTTGGTTGTTTAAAACGTTAAAAGCATTTGATGATTCGGGTTTGAATGCGTTTCAGAAATTTTAAAATCGTAACTTCCAATTATTCTAAATCCCGCTTTGTCATAAAAAGCAATGGCTTTTTTGTTTTCCACCCATACATATAACCACATGCCAAGTTGCTTATGTTGTTTGGAAAGTTTCACATTAAAACTAAAAAGTTCCAAGCCTAGTTTTAAATGATGAAATTCTTGCAGTATGTATAATCTTTCCAATTTTGCAACCTCTGCAAAGGTAATGTTTTTTTGTGAAGCATTTATAGTGATTTTTGAGTAACCAATTGGTTTTTCATGGTATTGCAACAGGTAGAAAAAGGTATTTGCCTCTTGCATTTCTGTTTCAAAATGCTGTTTTGTAAATTTTGAATCTATATAATTTGCAATGTCTTTTTTTGGTGCACTGCTGCCATGAGACTCCAAAAAAGATTGCCTTCCAATGGAAACAAGTAAGTCGCAATCCTTCATGCTTGCTTTTGTAATGTTTGTCATCTTTAAATTTTGGTTGACAGCTTTTTTCAAATTCAAAAGTATTATTTTACTGAATATAAAATTAACTGTATTTTTGAAAGACTTACAGATTTCTTAAAACAATTGAAAAAGAATATCATTACATGAAAATACTATCCAAAGAACAAGTTTACGAAGGTGATAAATTAACAACCAAAACACAAGATATTTCCTCTACGGAACTTATGGAACGTGCAGGCATCCAAATATTTAATTGGCTGCATATCAGAATGCAAGGAGCACAAGTGCCCATACATGTGTTTTGTGGCATTGGTAATAATGGAGGAGATGGTTTGGTGGTTGCAAGACATTTGGTGACCTATGGTTACAATGTGCATACCTATGTAGTAAATTGTAGCGATAAACGTTCGAAGGATTTTTTGATTAATTACGATAAAATTAAGCATGTTACCAAAGAATGGCCAACCTTGTTAAGCTGTAAAGACGACTTTCCACCCATTGAAGCAGACGATATAATTATTGATGCAGTTTTTGGTATAGGTTTAAATAGGGAAGTAGGCGATTGGGTAAAACAACTCTTTCAGCATTTTAAAGCGTCAAAAGCCTTTACTTTGGCTATAGATATTCCATCTGGCTTGCACACAGATCAAGTTCCAAAAGATGAAGATGGCGTGGTTTGGGCAAACTTTACTTTAAGTTTCCAATCGCCTAAATTGGTGTTTTTTTTACCAGATACAGCAAAATATTCTGTAGAGTGGGAAGTATTGGATATTGGTATTGACAGGGAGTTTTTAATGAAAACTGAAACCGAAGCAGAACTTATTGGTAAACAGGAAGTGCTCACCCTCTATAAACCAAGAAAAAAATACACCAATAAAGGCCATTATGGACATGCTTTAATTGTTGGTGGCAGTTATGGTAAAATAGGTGCAGCAGCCCTGGCTAGTCGTGCTACTTTAGCTTCAGGTGCTGGCTTGGTAACGGTATTCTTACCAAAATGTGGATACCAAATTATGCAAACCTCATTTCCGGAAGCTATGGTTGTGACTGATACCGATGAGGAACTAATTACCCAAATAGCAGTGAATTTCAATCCTTCGGCTGTTGGTATAGGTGTTGGTTTGGGAACCCATGATAAAACCATTATAGCTTTTGAAGATTTCCTTAGAAAAAACAAAGTACCTTTGGTAGTGGATGCCGATGCTTTGAATATTTTATCAAAAAAGAAAACTTTGTTGAAATTTTTACCAGAAGGATCTATTTTAACACCACATCCAAAAGAACTGGAACGTTTAATTGGTACTTGGACAGACGATTTTGATAAACTTAATAAAACCAAGGCCTTTTCGAAAAAGCACCAAGTTTTGGTTGTAATTAAAGGAGCCAATACCATTACAGTTTTGGAAGATAAACTTTATGTAAATACCACTGGAAATCCAGGTTTGGCAACTGGTGGCACTGGAGATGTTTTAACAGGTGTAATTACTGGTTTGTTGGCACAAGGATACAATCCGTTGGTTGCTGCCATTTTTGGAGTTTATTTACATGGGAAATCGGCTGATATTGCTGTTGAGAAAACAGGTTATCAAAGTTTAATTGCCAGTCATGTTATTGAAACCATTGGAGATGCTTACTTAGATTTATTTTGGCAGCCAGAACCACCTCAAGAAGAAACCAATGCTAAAGAGAATAAAAGGAAATAAATAAAGCCACTCAACAAAGTGGCTTTATTTATGGTGTTTTAAAAGGTGGTTTAAATGTTTAAAGAGTCAAACAACTCTTTCAATTTTTCACTGGAAGGTCTTGGAGCATCTGGAGTTACTATGTTTCCATCTGGATCTATTAAAATAAATCTAGGAATCCCGTTGATTTTATATTCCCTTACAAAAGGGGTTTGCCAGCCATTAGGCGCGAATAATTGAATTCCACCCAATTCTTTTTCAGCTATCATGGCTTTCCAATCTTCACGGGCTTTGTCCCAAGATCCACCATGAGACCTGTCGTCATCAATGGATAAACTTAAAAACTGGATGTTTTTGTCATGGTATTCTTTCTCCAGTGCTTTTAATGAAGGGATTTCAGCTTTACATGGTCCACACCAAGTAGCCCAAACGTCTATATATGTGTATTTCCCTTTTAAATCTTCAAAAGATGTAGTGGTTCCATCTACGTTTTCGTAATCTTCAAATGTTGGAGATGGCGCACCTTTTGGTAGATCTTTTTTCAAGGTAATGGCATCTGCCAAGTAGCTTCTATAAAATTTCAACATGGGCTCAATGTCTTTAACGGCATTGTTTGTTAAAGAAGAGTCTATTCCAGTTTTAGATGCATAAAACTCACTTAATTCTGTTTTAATGTTTTCCATCGCTTTGTCAAGCTCATCCATTTCTGTAATGGTACTTAACTCGTCCATATCCAGCAATTCTTCTTCTTTTAAGGATTTTTCAGCCAAAAAATTACTGTGTTCAGCTCCTGTTCCAGTATAAGTTATGGTTTCGTCAAATTCTTTGGTGTCTAAAGTCATGTTGATATCAAACCCATTTTTTAGAAAGACATTGGTGCTCTCACTACCATCAAAAAAGTTGTAAATACCTGTTTCCACTTTCAAGGTATCGCTAAATGTGCCATCTTCATTCACTGTAATGGTTTTAGAGTAATCGCGTGTTCTTAAAACTATGGAGTCGCTGTTTTTATTGGTTATTTTCCCCGAAAACGTAACGTAATCTTTAGGTTCTTCTTGGCAAGAGATAACTGCAATTGCAAGTAATAGAAATAAAATTTTTTTCATTGTTGCTTATTTATTTTTATCAAAAATAAAGGTTTAATTAGAATTTTCAACATTCCAGTTAATTATTAACAAATGTTTGCATAAAAGATTTGTAATGTTGAATTTTGGAACCAATTAAATTTAACATGGACAACAAGCACTACATCTCTACTAAAGAACTGGATTTAAAAACGCTCTACAGCATTGTTTCAGATAATTTGCAATTGGAGCTTTCTAACGAAGTAAAAGATAAGATTACCAATTGCAGGACCTATTTAAATGAAAAACTGAAAAGTCAGGATCTTCCCATATATGGTATAAATACGGGTTTTGGTTCTTTGTATAATGTAAAAATAACTAAAGAGAACCTAACAAAGTTGCAAGAGAATTTAATGATGTCACATGCTTGTGGAACTGGAGAAGAAGTGCCACAACCTATTGTAAGGTTAATGCTTTTGCTTAAAATCCAGTCTTTAAGTTATGGACATAGTGGTGTGCAACTGCATACGGTAGAGCGTTTGGTGGATTTTTATAACTTTGGTATTTACCCAAAAATATTCACACAAGGCTCTTTGGGAGCATCAGGAGATTTAGCTCCTTTAGCACATTTGGCTTTACCCTTAATAGGAAAAGGAGAGGTGTTTTATAAAGGCAAACTTTATTCTGGAGAGGCCATTTTAAAAGAGTTAAATTGGGAGCCAATTACCTTGCAATCCAAAGAAGGTTTGGCACTATTGAATGGCACGCAGTTTATGAGCGCTTATGGCATTTATTTGTTGTTTGAGTCTTATAAGCTTTCTTATTTTGCCGATTTAATAGGAAGTATCTCTTTAGATGCTTTTGATGGAAGGATAGAACCTTTTAATGAGTTGGTTCATTTGGTAAGACCACACAACGGTCAGTTAAAAACGGCCGAACGTATTAGGGAATTCTTGGAAGGTAGTGAGTTGATTCAACAAGAAAAAATACATGTACAAGACCCATATTCTTTTAGATGTATGCCACAAGTTCATGGCGCAAGTAAAGATACTTTGTCTTTCGTGGAAAAAACTTTTATCACTGAAATTAACTCGGTAACTGATAATCCAAATATTTTTTCTCAAGAAGATGAAATTATCTCTGGAGGTAATTTTCACGGCCAGCCTTTAGCCTTGGCTTTGGATTATTTAAAGATAGCTATGGCAGAGTTAGGAAATATTTCAGAAAGACGTGTGTTTCAGTTGGTTTCAGGATTAAGGGGATTGCCAGCGTTTTTGGTTGATAGTCCAGGATTGAATTCTGGGTTTATGATTCCACAATATACAGCAGCAAGTATAGTAAGTGCCAACAAACAATTGGCTGCACCAGCAAGTATAGACAGTATTGTTTCAAGCAATGGCCAGGAAGACCATGTGAGTATGGGAGCCAATGCTGCAACACAAGCATATAGATTGATAGATAATGTAAAACGTGTGTTGGCCATTGAGCTGTTTAACGCATCTCAAGCCTTGTGTTTGAGAGCTCCTTTAAAATCTTCAGGGTTTTTGGAAAGTTTTTTGAATGTGTATAGAACGGAAGTCCCTTTTGTGGCTTTTGACAGGGAACTTTATAAAGATATTGACAACTCCATTGTGTTTTTAAATAATTTACAAGTGGATAGTAACGAATTGTTTTAAGCCTTAGCGCACAATTCGTTAGCCCATTCAATAGCCTTATCAAGGGATTTAAAACTTTTAAAGGGTTTCGATAAAAACATTTTCTCCAAAGCCAGGTTGTCCAATCTTATTTTCCTGCCCAAAACAACGGCAAAACCAACTAAATTGGGTATTTTTGAAGTTTTAAAATAGATATTGGGATCAACCGAATATGAGTTGATCCTGTGAGTTATATATACAAATTTTTTGTCTTGAAAATGGTTAGCAGCCAACTCTTCTAAAACACTGTTAAGTTCAGGGCTTACTGTTATTCCTTCGTTCATAACGGTAACCATATAGTTGTCGTGCATGGAAACTGTGCCAAATGGTAAACTAATGATATTTGACATAACAAGATTATTTATATAGTAAAATTAGTAAATAAACAATTACGGAATTAAAAAACGCCATTAATTTTTTTAATGGCGTTTTCAAGTATTATAAGGTTTAAGAGTTAAGATTTGGTTGTGTTTTTAGCTTTATCAACTTTTACTGTTAACTCTTGGGATTTACTATCTAAATCCATGGCAATGGTATCGCCTTCCTGAATGTTGGAGTTTATAATTTCTTCAGCCAATTTATCTTCAATGTATTTTTGAATGGCACGTTTAAGTGGCCTGGCTCCATACTGCTTGTCAAAACCTTTATCTGCAATGTAATCTTTAGCTTTTTTGCTTAATTTAAGCGTGTAACCTAAGGCTTTAATGCGTTCTATTAATTTTTCAAGCTCAATGTCGATAATTTTGTCAATGTCCTCTCTCTCCAAGGCATTGAAAACAATAACATCGTCAATTCTATTTAAAAACTCAGGTGCAAAAGCTTTTTTAAGTGCATTTTCAATTACACTTCTGGCATTGGCATCTTCTTGGGCTTTTTGCGAAGCTGTACCAAATCCAACTCCAGTTCCAAAATCTTTTAGTTTTCTGGAACCTATGTTGGAGGTCATGATAATGATGGTGTTTCTAAAATCAATTTTTCTTCCAAGACTATCAGTTAAATAACCATCATCAAGTACTTGTAAAAGCATGTTGAAGACATCTGGATGCGCCTTTTCAATTTCATCCAATAATACAACGGCATAAGGTTTGCGTCTTATCTTTTCGGTTAATTGTCCACCTTCTTCATAACCAACGTATCCTGGAGGGGCCCCAACCAATCTGGAAATGGCAAATTTCTCCATATATTCGCTCATATCAATTCTTATAAGCGAGTCTTCGCTATCAAACAACTGTTTGGACAAAACTTTGGCCAATTGTGTTTTTCCAACACCTGTTTGACCTAAAAATATAAAGGATCCAATGGGTTTGTTTGGGTCTTTTAATCCGGCTCTGTTACGTTGAATAGCCTTTACAACCTTAGAAACAGCATCGTCCTGACCAATGACTTTACCTTTTATCAATTCTGGTAATTGAGCCAATTTGGTGCTTTCTGTTTGTGCAATTCTATTAACGGGTATGCCAGTCATCATGGATACAACATCTGCTACATTTTCCTCTGTAACTATTTCACGGTGAAGCTTGGTTTCTTCTTCCCATTTTTCTTGAGCTACGGCCAATTCTTTCTCCAAGCGTTTTTCGTCGTCCCTAAGTTTGGCAGCTTCTTCGTATTTCTGCTTTTTTACAACGGTGGTTTTGGTTTCTTTTACGGCTTCCAATTGTTTTTCTAGTTCCAAGACCTGTTTTGGGACATTGATATTTTTAATGTGCACACGGGAACCTGC
The DNA here is from genome assembly GCF_963971605.1 of uncultured Xanthomarina sp. Classification (NCBI taxonomy): domain Bacteria; kingdom Pseudomonadati; phylum Bacteroidota; class Flavobacteriia; order Flavobacteriales; family Flavobacteriaceae; genus Xanthomarina; species uncultured Xanthomarina sp. Next base: position 22,231 of record NZ_CAXATZ010000018.1, on the reverse strand, counting down.
TTCGTCCAAGGCGTCTATAGCTTTGTCTGGCAAGAATCGATCTGTCATGTATCTGTTTGTTAGCTTTACACAAGCTTCAATAGCTTCAGGTGTGTAATCTACATTGTGGTGCGTTTCATATTTATCCTTGATGTTGTTTAAGATCTCTATGGTTTCTTCAACACTGGTAGGCTCAATAATCACTTTTTGAAAACGACGTTCCAAGGCACCATCTTTTTCAATATATTGTCTGTACTCGTCTAAAGTGGTTGCTCCAACACATTGTATTTCTCCACGAGCCAAAGCGGGTTTAAACATGTTTGAAGCATCTAAGCTACCTGTAGCTCCTCCAGCTCCAACAATGGTGTGTATTTCGTCTATAAATAGAATGATATCGTCATTTTTTTCCAGTTCATTCATAACGGCTTTCATGCGTTCCTCAAATTGCCCTCGGTATTTTGTTCCAGCAACCAAGCTAGCCAAGTCCAGTGTTACCACCCGTTTGTTGAATAAAATCCTGGAGACTTTTCTTTTAACAATTCTATTTGCCAAACCTTCGGCAATGGCAGATTTACCAACACCAGGTTCTCCAATTAAAAGTGGGTTGTTTTTCTTTCTTCTACTTAAAATTTGCGAGACACGTTCAATTTCTTTTTCCCTACCGACTACTGGATCGAGTTTCCCTTCTTCTGCCATAGCAGTAAGGTCTCTACCAAAATTATCCAAAACAGGTGTTTTGGATTTTTTATTTGCTTTAGATGATGGAGAGTTGAACAGATTGTCTTTAGACGTATCGTCATCCATATTGGCATCATCATCTTGAAACGATTCTGCTTTAGGTTCTATATAATCTTCTTCGTTCGTTATCATAAACTTAAATTGTTCTTTTGCGTTATCGTAATCCACTTTTAGCTTGTTCAGCAGCTTGGTGGTTGGATCGTTTTCGTTTCTTAAAATACAGAGCAGTAAATGCGCTGTATTAATGGAATTGCTTTGAAATAACTTGGCTTCCAAAAAGGTTGTTTTTAAAGCGCGTTCTGCCTGTCTGGTTAGGTGCAAGTTCTTTTTTTCGTTAGAAACCACAGCCACGTTAGGGTTAGCAGGACTTAATATCTCAACTTTTCGTCTTAAATGATTTAAATCTATTTCTAGTGCATTTAATATGTTTATGGCTTTGCCACTACCATCACGAAGCAAACCAAGCATTAAATGTTCGGTACCAATAAAGTCATGGCCTAAACGCAATGCTTCTTCTTTGCTGTAAGCAATAACATCTTTTACTCTTGGGGAAAAATTATCATCCATATATTAATCCTTTCTTCATTAAAAATAATAAAATCATCTTACTAAAAACAAAAACCATACCTTAAAATATAGGTTTTGTGCTAATAGACAAAAAAAACTTAATAAAATCAAAATATTTAACAGCTTACTTATTAAATAATCCAGTATTAAATTGTTAATAAAAAACTTCAAAAAATACATAAGAAAGACTTACTATAACTGATGAAATGGTTATATTAGCACGATTTGAAAAACTTGAAAAAAACTAATTAAATTATATATGGCAGAAGGAGAAAAACTCATTCCAATAAACATTGAAGATGAAATGAAGTCGGCTTACATTGATTACTCAATGTCAGTCATTGTGTCACGTGCTTTACCAGATGTAAGAGATGGCTTAAAACCGGTTCACAGACGTGTGCTTTATGGCATGCACGAATTGGGAGTTAGAGCAACAGGAGCACACAAAAAATCAGCGAGAATTGTTGGGGAAGTTTTAGGAAAGTATCATCCGCATGGAGATACTTCTGTTTACGATGCTATGGTACGTATGGCCCAAGAGTGGAGCTTGCGTTACATGCTGGTAGATGGACAAGGAAACTTTGGGTCTATTGATGGCGATAGTCCTGCAGCAATGCGTTATACAGAGGCACGTATGCGTAAAATATCGGAAGATATGCTGGCAGATATCGATAAAGAAACAGTGGACCACAAGCTGAATTTTGACGATACCATACAAGAGCCCACAGTGTTGCCAACAAGAATTCCAGGCCTTTTGGTAAATGGGGCTTCAGGAATTGCTGTAGGTATGGCAACAAACATGCCTCCTCATAACTTAAGTGAAGTTGTTGATGGTACCATTGCGTACATTGACAACAACGACATTGAAATTGATGAATTGATAACCCATGTTAAAGCTCCAGATTTCCCTACTGGTGGTACCATTTATGGTTACGATGGCGTAAAAGAAGCATTTCATACAGGTCGTGGACGAATTGTCATGAGAGGTAAAGCCAATATTGAAGAAGTTCAAGGAAGGGAATGCATTATAGTGAGTGAAATCCCTTATCTCGTGAACAAAGCAGACATGATTAAGAAAACTGCAGATTTGGTAAACGAGAAGAAGTTGGAGGGCATTGCAACCATACGTGATGAGTCTGACAGAAATGGTATGCGTATTGTATATGTTTTAAAGCGTGACGCCATTCCTAACATTGTATTAAACAAATTATACAAATACACAGCCTTACAGTCATCTTTTAGTGTGAACAATATTGCGCTTGTAAATGGAAGGCCTCAATTATTGAACTTAAAAGAGCTTATTCATTATTTTGTAGAACACAGACACGAAGTGGTAGTAAGAAGAACCACTTACGAACTGCGAAAAGCTGAAGAACGTGCTCATATTCTTGAAGGATTGATTATTGCTTCGGATAATATAGACGAAGTAATAGCGCTTATTCGTGCCTCTTCAAATGCTGATGAAGCTCGTGAAAAGTTAATAGAACGTTTTAAACTGTCGGAAATTCAAGCGAAAGCCATTGTAGAGATGCGTTTACGTCAGCTTACAGGACTGGAGCAAGACAAATTGCGTTCTGAGTACGAAGAATTGATGAAAACCATCGAAGATTTAAAAGACATTCTTGATAAAAAAGAACGTCGTATGGAGATTATCAAAACAGAATTGGAAGAAGTTAAACAGAAATATGGCGATGAGCGTCGCTCTACAATTGAATATGCTGGAGGTGACTTGAGTATTGAAGACATGATTCCAGATGAAAAAGTGGTAATTACCATTTCGCATGCTGGATACATTAAACGTACGTCTCTAAACGAATACAAAACCCAAAATAGAGGAGGAGTTGGCCAAAAAGCATCCACGACCCGAAATGAAGACTTCCTAGAGTATTTATTTGTTGGAACCAACCATCAGTACATGTTGTTCTTTACCCAAAAAGGAAAATGTTTCTGGATGCGTGTTTACGAAATTCCAGAAGGAAGTAAAACATCCAAGGGTAGAGCTATCCAGAACTTAATCAATATCGAGCAAGATGATGCTGTTAAAGCTTTTATTTGTACACAAGACTTAAAAGACGAAGATTACATCAACAGTCATTATGTCATCATGGCCACTAAGAAAGGACAGGTAAAAAAGACATCTTTAGAACAATATTCCAGACCTAGAACAAACGGTATCAATGCCATTACCATTAAAGAAGACGACGAATTACTGGAAGCTAAATTAACAACAGGAGAAAGTCAGGTTATGCTGGCCTTAAAATCCGGTAAGGCCATTCGTTTTGAAGAAGCCAAAACAAGACCGATGGGACGTAGTGCTTCAGGTGTAAGAGGCATCAGGTTGGCCAATGAAAAAACAGATGAAGTTGTTGGGATGATAGCTGTAGATGACATGGATAGCGATATTCTGGTAGTTTCAGAAAATGGGTATGGAAAACGCTCTAGTTTAGAAGATTACAGAATTACAAACAGAGGAGGAAAAGGAGTTAAAACCATATCCATAACAGAAAAAACAGGAAACCTTGTTGCCATTAAAAACGTGACCGATCATGATGATTTAATGATTATCAACAAATCTGGTATTGCTATTAGAATGGCAGTGGAAGATTTAAGGGTAATGGGAAGAGCAACACAAGGGGTTAAGTTAATAAACCTAAAAGGAAAAGACTCAATTGCAGCTGTAGCCAAAGTTATGCATGATGAAGATGAGGTAGATGAAAACGGAGACGTAATAACTCCCGATACTACCCAAATCTCCAACCAAAATGAAGATGGCACAACTCTTGATAAATCCCAAGAAGAAGAATAAAAAACAATAAACAATTTAATTATTAAAAAACAATGAAAAAACAATTTATAGTTGCTTTAGCAGTACTTGTAACTACATTTTCTTTTGCACAAAAAAAAGAATTAAGATCTGCTGAAAAAGCAATAAAAGACAACAACTTTGCTGAAGCTAAATCCATATTGGGACAGCTGAATCCAGCTACCATGGAGGATAAATATAAAGCTGAATACTATTATTTAAACGCAGAGGCTTTATATGCCAATGGAGCTGCCAGTAACGATGATGTATCCAAAGCGCTTAAAAGCTTAGGGTTGATAGAAGGTGATTTGACTGAAGAAACTGCAGAATTGAAAAAAACCATGATTCAGTCTTTTGTTAAAAAAGCAAATGATGCCTATGAAAATAAAGATTACAGTGTTTCATCAAAAAACTTTGAAAATGCTTACAGGGTTTCAACTAAAGACACTTTGTATTTATACTATGCTGCAATAACAGCAACAGGAGTTCAAGAGTTTGATAGAGCTTTGGTGTTATTTGAAGAATTGGATGATTTGGGATATACTGGTATTGAAAAAGAATATTATGCTATTGACAAAGAAACAGGAGAAGAAGAAATCTTTCAAAATAAATCCATTAGGGATTTATCTGTAAAAGGTGGTACTCATTTAAAACCTGGCGAGAGAGATACCGAGTCCAAACAAGCAGAAATAGTTAAAAACATAGCTCTAATATACACCAACAGAGGCGAGAATGATAAAGCTTTGGCAGCCATGGAAAAAGCAAGACAGGCAAATCCAGACGATTTAAATTTATTGATTTCCCATGCCAACTTGTATTTCCAATCTGGAAACAAAGAAAAATTCAAGCAATTGTTACAAGAAGCTACAGAGAAAGATCCAAACAACCCAGAATTACAATTTAATTTAGGAGTAATGTCTCAAGAATCTGGTGATTTTGATTCTGCAAAAAAATACTACGATAGAGCTATAGAATTGGATCCAACTTATATCAATGCCGAAATTAACATGGCAGCCATGATTTTGGACCAAGAAAAAGCTTTAATCGAAGAAATGAACAGCCTTGGTAGTTCGCCTGCAGACAACAAACGTTATGACGAATTAAAGTTACAACGTACCAAAATTTACAAAAGCGCCATTCCTTATTTGGAATCTGTTATGAAAGTAGATCCAGATAATATTGATGCTGCAAAAACATTAATGAATATTTACAGTGCTACTGGTGATACTGAAAAATATAAAGCCATGAAAGCAAAAGTAGATGCTTTAATAGGAAATTAATTCCGTTAACCTTAACATAAAAAAAGCTGCAATTTAAAATTGCAGCTTTTTTTTATTTTATATAATTTTCTTTATAACCCTAAGCTTATGTGTATGCATACGCTTCTCATGATTGTATATGCCAGAATGGTCTAACCTATCTATACGCACTTTGCCATGGGCATGGATAATGTAGTTGTCTTTCATAATAATACCTACATGAACAATTTGTCCCTCATTATTATCAAAGAAAGCCAAATCTCCTGGCTCGCTTTCTTCTATAAAGCTTAAAGGTTCCCCTTGAGTGGATTGCTGCGAAGCATCCCTTAATAGTTTGTAACCATTTAATTTGTAAACCATTTGTGTAAACCCAGAGCAATCAATGCCAAAAGGTGTTTTTCCTCCCCATAAATAAGGTGCATTTAAATACATAAATGCCGTTTCAATAATATGTTGTTTAGGTTTTATCTCGTTAATAACAGCACCATCGTGAGTGTGCTTTAAAAGAGGCAATCCGTTAAGGGAAGAACCTAATGGTATAGCATAAAGCTGTTGGTTAACATCTTCAACAAACTCTACCAAATCCTTTGATAAAATAGGGGCTTCCAGATGAAGGGCTTCATATTGTTCTTCAGTAATCTCAAGGTATTGTTTGTTGTCAACCCAACCTTCATATTTGTCAAAACCAAGACGGATTTTGCTCCAAGACTTACGTTGTTCCAAAACCTTAAAATAATCGCCATACAACACTTGGGATACCAATTCACTGGTGTCGGCTGGTTCAAATCTTAAAGGAACAATGCTTAAATTACAAATTCCGTATTGCATAGAAGAAATTTTATTCGCTATTATTGTTAATTATTTATAAGCACGTTAAATAAAAAAGACAATTAGTTGAAGTTTCATGTTTATTAAATAACAACAATAAAAATAATAATTATTGGTTCCTTTCAATTACAATAGCAGAAGCGCCACCACCACCATTGCAGATAGCTGCTGCTCCAATTTTGGCATTGTTTTGTTCTAACACATTAAGTAAGGTAATTAAAATTCTAACTCCAGAACAACCAAGTGGATGACCTAAAGAAACAGCACCGCCATTAACGTTCACATTAGTGTCGTTAAGCCCCAAAATTTTCATATTGGCCAAACCAACCACAGAAAAAGCTTCGTTGAATTCAAAATAATCTACATCGTTTAAAGAAATACCAGCTTTGTTCAAAGCTTTTGGCAAGGCTTTAGCAGGAGCTGTGGTAAACCATTCTGGTTCTTGGGCGGCATCAGCATATCCAGTTATGGTGGCCAAAGGTTTTAAGCCTAATTCCAAGGCTTTTTCCTTGCTCATTAAAACCATGGCTCCAGCGCCATCATTAATAGTGGAAGCGTTAGCAGCAGTTACGGTTCCGTCTTTTGTAAATGCAGGTCGTAAAGCAGGGATTTTATCTATTTTAACATTAGTAAACTCTTCGTCTTTGGAGACTACAATGTCATCACCACGACGCTGTGGCACCTCAACAGGAACAACTTCATTGTCAAATTTTCCTGCTTCCCAAGCAGCAGCCGAACGTTTGTAGGACTGTATTGCAAAAGCATCTTGATCTTCACGTGAAAATTTATATTCTGTTGCACACGCATCAGCACAAACTCCCATGGCATTATTGTCATAGGCATCTACCAAACCGTCTTTTTGCATGCCGTCTTCCATGGTTGCAGGACCAAATTTTGTTCCTGTTCTGGCATGGTAGTAATGTGGAATCATACTCATGTTTTCCATTCCTCCAGCTACTATTATGTCTGCATCACCAAGGGCAATGGCTTGAGCAGCTTGCATAACACTTTTCATTCCAGAAGCGCAAACTTTATTTACGGTTGTACATGGAACTGTATTTGGAATCCCAGCATAAATGGCAGCTTGTCTTGCAGGTGCTTGACCTGCTCCAGCTTGAACCACATGACCCATAATTACTTCTTGGACCAAGCTTGGATCTAAATGGATTTTATCTAAGGCTCCTTTTATGGCTATTGCTCCTAATTTAGGTGCTGGAATAGTAGATAATGCGCCTAAAAAACTTCCTATTGGTGTTCTTGCTGCTGATACAATTACGACTTCTTTGCTCATTTTATGTGGGTTTAATTTTTAATGATGCAAAATTAATCAATTTTTAATAGAATTTAGAATGTTTCCCTTATTATAAGTCACCAATTTCGCTGTTATTTTTATTACATTTGAATACTTGAACCTTATCAATGAAAGACTTTATTAATTTTTTATATAGAAATCATTCCTTGGCTTACAAGCTTATACTTTTTATAAGCACCACATTTTTAATAGTTTATTTATTTCCCAAGAGTGGTAAATTTAAATACAATTTTGAAAAAGGAAAACCTTGGCAGTCTGAAAATTTATATGCACCATTTGATTTTGCAATCAAGAAAACGGATGATGAAATAAAAGCAGAAAAAAAAGAAATTACAGATAAAGCCAATTTGTATTTTAACGTTGAATTGGGAGTTGTTGATCGCGTTATTTCTGAATATAAATCTGAATTTAAACTGGAACTTCCAGACTCTTTGGTAACTTCCAATAAAACCCATTTATATAATTTGGGATTGAACATTATTGATAAACTTTATGTCAATGGCGTTTTAGATGAAGATTATGCATTCGCAGAGGATAAAAAAGCCATTTTACTGGAAGGACGTACAGAAAAACAAACAGTAAGGTATTCCGATTTAATAAAACAAAACGACATTAAGGATATCCTTACGAGCCAACTTGCCAAGGAGGGCTTCATGCAGTTTCAAAAACCCTTTATTGCTTTGTTTTTTGAAGTTATAGAACCTAACCTGAGTTACGATAAAGCATTTACCGAAAAAGCTTTGCAGAGCGATCTGGAAAAAATTTCGTTTACAAGGGGAAGTGTGGAGAAAGGAACCCTTATTATTTCCAAAGGCGAAGTGGTTGAAGGGGATAAATACCAAAAACTGAAATCCTTGGAATCTGAATACGAATCCCAAGTGTGGACAAAATCCAATTATTATTGGATTGTTTTTGCTTATACCTTACTGGTTTCCTTAGCTTTATTAATGCTGTTGTTGTTTTTAAGAAAGTACAGAAATGATATTTTTGAAAACAACACCAAAGTAACTTTTATTTTCTTTAACGTGTTTTTAATGGTTTTTATAACCACTCTGGTTGTAAACTATAACTCTCAGTATATCTATGTAGTTCCCATATGTATTTTACCTTTAGTGTTAAAAGCATTTTTTGATGCACGTTTAGGGTTGTTTTCCCACGTTATTACAGTGCTTTTGTTAGGTTCCATTGTACCTAACAGCTATGAATACATGTTCCTTCAAATAATTGCGGGAATTGTAACTATTTTAACTGTTTCAGAGCTTTACAAACGAGCTAATTTGTTCATTTCAGTTGGACAGATCACACTAATATACATTATAGCATATTTTGCTTTTTTTGTCATTCATGAAGGGAGTGTGGAAACATTAAAATGGGAAACCTTTGGAATGTTTGTGCTTTGTGGGTTGGCTACTTTGTTTGTTCAACCTTTAATTTATGCTTATGAAAAACTATTTGGTCTGGTGTCTGATGTGTCGCTTTTGGAATTATCCGATACCAATACCAAACTATTGAAAGAACTTTCCAACAAAGCTCCAGGAACTTTTCATCATTCATTAAATGTAGCCAATTTAGCAGAAGCATCTGCGAACGAGATTGGTGCAAATGCCATGTTGGTTAGAGTAGGTGCTTTGTACCATGATATTGGTAAAATGATGAATCCCACTTATTTTACAGAAAACCAATCTACCGGAATCAATCCTCATGATGAATTGTCTTCCAAGGAAAGTGCCAAGGTTATTATAGACCATGTAATCAATGGTATAGAAATAGCAAAGAAAAATAATTTGCCAGATCGTGTTATAGACTTTATAAGAACGCATCATGGCACCAGTTTGGTTTATTATTTTTATAGGAAAGAAAAAGAAATAGACGACAGCATTGATAAAAACCAATTTAAATATCCAGGACCCAAACCTTTTAGTAAAGAAACAGCTATTTTAATGATGTGCGATAGTGTGGAAGCAGCTTCAAAAAGCTTAAAAGAGCCTACTTCCAGTAAAATTGATGCATTTGTTGAAAACATCATAAACAAACAAATGGTCGACGAACAATTTTTAAATGCCAACATTACTTTTAAAGAAATTCAATCCATAAAAAAAGTGCTAAAACACAAGCTAGCAAACATTTATCACTTACGTATTGAATATCCAGAATAAATATTTAAAAAATTAAAAAAAATAGTTGCGTTCTTAAGTGATATACGTTACATTTGCATCCGCAATTTTATTGCTAAAGTTCATTAAATATTAAGGAGAGGTGCCAGAGTGGTAATGGAGCAGATTGCTAATCTGTCGACGCGTAAGTGTCGCCAGGGTTCGAATCCCTGTCTCTCCGCAATTTTTTTGACAAAAAGATAACCAATTCGGGGTGTAGCGTAGCCCGGTTATCGCGCCGCGTTTGGGACGCGGAGGTCGCAGGTTCGAATCCTGCCACCCCGACAATTTTTAAGAGTTACGGGCTCGTAGCTCAGCTGGATAGAGCACCTCCCTTCTAAGGAGGCGGTCATAGGTTCGAATCCTATCGGGCTCACAAAAAGACTTACTGTTTCGGTAGGTCTTTTTTGTTTTTAAAACATGTTAATGTATCTTGTAATTCTGGATTAAAAATGGTTAAAAAAACAACTTAACACGGTTATATTCAATTTCTTTGAAATCGTTTATTATAAAATTGGCTTTGCTATAATCCTGATTTTTTGAATGGGCACTTTTATAACCAACACAAAATATGTTAGCTGCATTTGCTGCTTTAATGCCATTAGTGGAATCTTCAATTACCAAACAATTCTTTTTGTTGTAACCACTTACTTCGGCAGCTTTAACAAATATCTCTGGATGAGGCTTTGAAGCTTTTAAATCGGCTCCACTTAGTTTTGCCAAAAAGTATTGATCCAAATCAAACCTGTTAAAAACGCTTTCTATGGTTCCCATGGAGGCAGATGAAGCCAAAACAAGTGTCAAACCATTTTCATGATAATCCTTTATCAAATCCAAAACACCATCAATAAGCTGTAAATTAGGGTCGTTTTTAAATAAATCCTTAAAAATCTGTCTCTTTATTTGAACCAATTCTTCAGGATTGTTGTGTAGTTTAAAATGGCTGCAAAGGCTTTTGCAAACGTTTATGGTAGATTGTCCTGTGAAAGTTTGGTAATGTGCTTCGCTAACCTCTATTTTTAAGTTATTGAACATCCCAAAATAGGCTTTGTGGTGAAGAGGCTCTGTATCCACTATCACACCATCCATATCAAATAATACTGCTTTTAACACGGTTTAATTTTTTTTCAAAGATACAGAAGCTTTCATTTTCTTGATAATTTAGAGCAAACTATTAAAATTTTTTCGTTTTCTAAATTGGTAGTGGCAAAAATGTAAGTGTTGCCTCCATCTTTAAGGTTCAGTTTTTTTCTAATGCTATCAACCGATTCCGGAAAATTTCTTGTAGTAATATTGGCTTTGGCTATAGCTGCTTTTTTAAAGGCTTTTTTGTTGAAAGGCAAAATATCTTCAATTTTAAATCTTCGGCCAGGAAATTCCATTAAATCGGTTGAAGTGTATAAATGTGAATGTTGGTGTAATTTTTTTAATTGAAACTGTTTGGAAACACTATGAAATCCACCTGATTTTAAAATAGCTGCATTGGGTTCGTATAAAAAATTATGAGGTAGGCTCCATTTGGATTGAGCCTTGGTTTCATCTTGAAATCTAAAGCCAAAATATTGATTATCCTTGTTTTTTATATTGATGGTTTCTATTTGTACGTCTTCTGTATGCATTTCTTTTTCCAACATCCATAGCAGTTCTTTTACCTCATTGTTTACAGCCACCACATGGATGGTTTTAACGTGTTTCAATTCCTTTAAACCTACGGATAGATCTAAAAGAGGAGAAGTTTTAATCATTAGGTTGTTGGAATGTTCAAACAAAACATGAAGGTGTTCTGGTACATTTGGCAAACAATCCTTTAAAAAGAACACTTTGCCTTTACTGTCATGTCTTCTGGATGGGTCTATGTATATCCAATCGAAATTCAAGGTTGATTCCTTTAAAAACGTCAATCCATCTTTAGCTATGGTTTGAATATGTTCTGCCCCAAGTTGTTTATAATTATGCGAAACTAGTTGAGAAAGTTCTTTGTTGATTTCACAATGAATGACCGATTTAAAATGCTTGGAAAAGTAAAAACTGTCTACTCCAAAACCACCAGTTAAATCTATTATGGAATTTCCAGAGATAAGGTTTGCCTTATATTTTGCAGTGATTTCAGAAGATGTTTGCTCAATATTTAATTTGTTTGGATAATAGATATTTGAAGTTTCAAACCAGCTAGGCAGTTTTTTTTGACATCTTTTTTTTGCTTCAATTTGCTCTATCAACACTTTTATGTCCAAGGATAATCCATCGTGTTTTTTAAACAATAAAGTACTGGAATCTGTATTTAGATTGTTGTTTATAAAATCTTGATTTTCAATATGTAAAATCGACTTATCCAAAGTGATGTTATAGGTCTTTTGTTAAGCTTTGAACTACTTTGTTGTCTGATAAAAATTCTTTTAAAATAACTTTTATGGCTGTGTAGGTTGGAATGGCAATAATCATCCCAACAATACCAAACAACAAACCTGCTATAATGATAACCAGAAAAATTTCAAGTGGATGCGATTTCACGCTTTTTGAAAAAATAAGCGGCTGACTTATAAAATTGTCTATTAATTGACCAATAATGATTACCAAAAGGACCTTGAGTGTAGTAGGTATGATTACTTCACTAAACCCACTCCCCAAATTACTGGTCATGGTCAATAAAATCATGATACATCCTCCAATTACTGGTCCCAAATATGGGATTAAGTTTATTAAGGCACATAAAAAAGCAATAACCACTGCGTTTTTTACTCCAATAATCAACAATCCAATAGTGTAAATAACAAATAATATGGAAATTTGAAAAACTAGGCCAACAAAATATCTAGATAACAGATTTTTAATTTTATCCATTGATTTTTTTAAACGAGCTTCTTTATTATCAGGAATTAGGGTCATTAAGCTGTTCTCAAACAATTTGCTGTCTTTTAAAAAGAAAAATGAAATAAAAAGCACAGAAAACAATCCCATACTAAAGCTTCCAAAACCGCTAACCACAGAGTTTAAAAATTCAGGAATCACAGCAAAATCTATTTTAGAGAGCAAACTGGAATTGGCCAAAGGATCTTCGTTTGCTTGAATTTTGCCAAGGTTAAAGTGAGAAATAAATTCTGTGTAAATATGTTTGATGTTGCTTTGCAGTTGCTCAATGTTTAGCAATGATAAATTCTGACCTTGTTCTACTATTAAAGGTATAAATAAGCCAATGAGACCCATAATAACACCTAATAAAAGAATCATGGTTATGGCAACTGCCAATAAGTTATTTAATTTTAAACGATATCTTAAAAAACCCACAATGGGTCTTCCGGTAAGGGAAACCACTGCAGAAATGGCAATATAAACAATAACAGACTGGATTTTATATAGAAAAAACAGTAGGATGCTAATTCCCAATACTGTTGCCAAAGCCTTTAAAATTCCTTTTGAAATGTCGTTTGAATTCATTTAGTAAAGATACATTTTGCTTTTAAATGTCCAAGGGTTATTTTTTACTGACCTGTTTGGTTATTTCATAAAGGGCAATGCTTGTTGCCTGAACCACATTCATACTGCTATTTTGCCCGAACATGTTTATATGGATGATAGCATCCGAAAGGGTTAAAACAGTTTCAGATATACCAAAATTTTCATCTCCAATTATCAAAGCAATCTTTTGATTGTGTGGGAACCTAAACGTATTGATTTCTTGGCTGTTATTGGTGATTTCCAAGGATATTAGAAAATAATTTTCAGATTTTAATTGATCAAGCGTTTCTAAAATGGTTTCCTTTTCATCAAAAGGTACAATGTTTTCTGTGGCTCTGGATGTCTTTGTCATTTTTCGCCCTTTAGGAATAGGAGAACCACAAAAAATAATTCTTTCTACTCCAAAAGCATCAGCTGTCCTAAACAGGCTCCCAATGTTGGGGGCGTTGGTAATGTTGTCGCAAACCAAAGTAATGGGAAAGGTTTGTTTGGTAAAATGAGTGTTGTAATGAGTTAGTTGCATTTTTTTTAAAGCTATAAATACACACATATCTTTTAAAAACAACTGTAGTGTATTTAGAAATAAAATGTTATGTTTTAATTAAACTGAGCTTGATAAATTTAACAGCTTTTGACAAGCTTTATTTAAATTTTGTGCTTAATGGTATTCACTGGTTGGTTATCGGTTTGTCATTAAGGGTTTAATTAATTTTCAAAAGCATATTTTATGATGTTTGCTCCCATTCTCAATGCTTTTTCCCTAACTTCAGCTGGATCGTTATGGACTACCTCGTCTTCCCAGCCATCACCTAAATCGCTTTCAAATGTAAAAAGTAAAACCAATCGGTTTTCGTTAAAAATTCCAAAAGCTTGAGGTCTTTTGCCATCATGTTCATGAATTTTTGGCAATCCTTTAGGGAATGGGTAAGCCACATTGAAAATTGGATGGTTTGCTGGTAGTTCCGTAAGTTCTTTATCTGGAAACACTTTTTTTAATTCTTCTGTAATATAGGGTTGCATACCATAATTGTCATCAATATGCAAAAAACCACCAGATAATAAATAGTCTCTTAAGTTTTCGGCATCTTCCTCGCTAAAAAACACATGGCCATGACCTGTCATGTGCACCAATGGATATTGAAAAATATCTGAGCTTCCAACTTCTACGGTTTCCGGCTTTGGGTTGATTTTGGTGTTGATGTTGGAATTGCAAAAGCTGATTAAATTTGGCAAAGCTGTAGGGTTGCCATACCAATCGCCACCACCTTTATATTTTAAAACGGCTATTTCCTGTGAAAAGATTAAAACAGAAAACAAACAACATACCAAAGTAAAAAAACGTGATTTAGTCATGTGTTTCATGAAAAAGTTTATAATTCATTTACAAAAGCAACAGAATGACAGGCAACAATGGCAGCTGTTTCGGTTCTAAGCCTTGTGTTTCCCAAAGTTACAGGAATAAATTGAGATTGAATGGCTTGTTCTATTTCTTTAACACTAAAATCGCCTTCTGGTCCAATTAATATGGTGATATCTTGGTTGGGTTTTATCTCTTTCTTTAAAGATTTTTTATTTGTTTCTTCGCAATGTGCTATAAATTTTTGACCCAAAACAGGTTGTTCCATAAAATCCTTAAACATGATGGCTTCTTGAAGTGTAGGCTTGTAACAAGATAAAGACTGCTTCATGGCAGCTTGCAGTATTTTCTCAAAACGTTCTGTTTTAATAACCCTTCGTTCACTATTATCACAGATAATAGGTGTAATGATGTCAATACCAATTTCGGTTGCTTTCTCCAGAAACCACTCATATCTGTCATTCATTTTGGTTGGAGCCACAGCCAAATGGACTTGATATTCTCTCTTTGGTTGCTTTTGCGAATCAGTGACAATGGCAACACAGTTTTTAATATCTGCCACTGAAATTTCAGCAGTAAAAAGCCAACCAAAACCATTGGTAATATGCAATAAGTCACCTTTAGTTTTTCGTAAAACTTTAACAATGTGCCTGCTCTCTTCTTTAGTAAAGATTATTTGAGACGTGTTTTCAGATATGTCTGGATTATAAAATAACTGCATTAGTTTTTTTGTTCTACTATTTTTAGAACTTTTATTTCTTTTATTTCTTTAGGTTGGTGTGTGTTTAGAACAATATAATACAAGCCTTTTTCTTCGTTGTCCAAGGTGTATATTTCATGTTCTGTATGATTGTTTTCTATTACATCCACATCAAAAAACAAAGAAACGTCGTCTTTTGTAAACCATCCAGTGTCACCACCACGAGTGGCATTGTCTGCTACAGAGTATTTTTTTGCCAAAAAATCAAAAGGGGAACCATTGTTATAGCTTGCGATAATCCGTTCTCTATACGCTTTGGTTTTGCTGGCTTCCATTTGCTGGCTATCCAAAAGGATGTAACTTAAACGATAGTGAGTGACTGTATTTTTTTCTACCACTTTGTAGGTGGTTTTTTCAAAATTGTTTTCTGTTGTGGTTTTGCCTCCAAGCGGTAATTTAAAAAGGTCTGTAGCCAAAACCGATTTATGCTTTTCTTCATTGAAGGTAATGAGTTTGTTCCCTTTGGATTTATTGGCTTTTATGAAGGCCTCGGCAGAACTGGTGTCTGTTATTAAGTCCAATTCTGTAGTGTTGTCTTCTTGTGCATGTATTATTGATGTAAATAGAGCGAATACAAGTAATAGTTTTTTCATTTTGCAAGTATTTTTTTAGCGTTTATAACCACAAAAAAACAAAAATATTGGCTTAAAACAACATGATTATATAAGGTTATCAACAGAGTTTCAAGGTGTTTAAATTTTTAATCTTGCTGAAGCAGTAACATCTTGTTCAGTAAAATCGTTTTCCAGATATTTTAAGTAACCAACAATGGCAATCATGGCTGCATTATCTGTTGTGAATTCAAATTTAGGAACATAAGTGGTCCAGCCAAATTTGGATTCGCCTGTTTTTAAAGCTTGTCTAATTCCCGAGTTAGCTGAAACACCTCCACCAATGGCAATGTGTTTAATACCTGTTTGTTTGGAAGCCAGTTTTAATTTATCTATTAAAATGCCAATAATGGTATACTGAATGGACGCACAGATATCGTTGATGTTTTCCTCTACAAAATTTGGGTTATTTGCCGTTTCTTTTTGAATAAAATATAAAATGGCTGTCTTTAAGCCCGAAAAACTAAAATTCAAACCTGCTACTTTGGGTTTGGTAAACTTAAAAGCTTTTGGGTTTCCCAATTGTGCACGTTTGTCAATTTGAGGACCAGCAGGATAACCCAAACCAAGAATTTTACCACTTTTGTCATAAGCTTCGCCAACGGCATCATCTATGGTTTCTCCAATAACTTCCATATCGAAATAATTGGAAACTTTTACAATTTGTGTGTGCCCTCCAGAAATGGTCATGGCCAAAAAGGGAAATGGAGGCTTGTTAAAACCATCTTCATCTATAAAATGAGCTAAAATATGGGCTTGCATGTGGTTAACATCTATTAAAGGGATGTTTAAACCCATGGCTAGCGATTTGGCAAAAGAAGTGCCAACCAGTAACGAACCCATTAAACCAGGTCCACGAGTAAACGCTATGGCTTGAAGTTGTTCTTTGGCAATATTGGCTTTTTTAAGAGCTTGATCTACAACAGGGACAATGTTTTGTTGGTGTGCCCTTGATGCCAATTCCGGAACCACACCTCCATAGGCTTCATGTATCTTTTGGTTGGCAATTACATTGCTTAATATCTTTCCGTTATGTATTACAGCGGCAGCAGTATCATCGCATGAAGACTCAATTCCAAGAATATAAATATTTTCTGAGGTCATTAGTGAATTTTAGGCACAATAATTGTTAATTTTGGTTTCAAAGTTATAACTTTAAAACGTATCAAAAAATTTTTAAAAATAGTATCTAAATTGGTGGCAATTATTTTGCTGCTTTTCATCATTTTGGTGCTGTTGTTGTCTATTCCTTCCATTCAAACACACTTGGGGAAAAAGGTTACCAAAAGATTGAACGATGACTTTGGTACCAACATAAACATTGGTAAAATTGGGCTTCAGTTTAATGGCGATGTTGAATTAAAGGAAATTTTAATAAGGGATTATAAAAAAGACACCTTATTCGCTGCGAAAGAATTAAACACCTCCATTTTAAGTTTCAAAAATATTTTAAACTCCAAATTGGTTTTTGGAGATATAGACTTGGATGGTTTGGTATTTAACTTAAAGACCTATGAAGGCGAAATTGATACCAACCTGGATATTTTTGTTGCCAAATTTGATGAAGACAATCCCTCTCCCGAATCAAGTGGCTTTTTATTATCTTCCAGTGATGTAACTATTTACGATGGTATTTTTAGATTGATAAATGAAAACAACGAAACACCTAAAATACTTGAGTTTGCCAACATACAAGCCAATACTACTAACTTGTTGATTCATGGAAGCGATGTAAGTACTAGAATAAATACCTTGGCTTTTCATGATAGTAGAGGATTGGAAGTGAAAAACCTGATAAGCAATTTTACCTATACGCCCAGTAATATTTTGCTTGAGGATTTGAGCATAAAAACAGCCAATTCTTCACTGGAAGGCGAAGTAAAGTTTTTTTACGATAGAGAAGAACTTAAATATTTTACTGATAAAGTTCAGGTAGATGCCACCTTTACCAAAAGCGATGTGGCTTTAAACGAGTTAAATACCTTTTATAATGAGTTTGGTGTCAATCAAAGGGCTAAGCTAAGTGCCAAACTTTCGGGAACCCTTAACAATTTGCAAGTAAGCAATTTGGAGCTGTTTACAAGTACCAGAAGTAAAATTGTAGGAGATATTAATTTTAAAAACCTGTTCAACAAAGAAGAAAATAATTTCTATATGAAAGGGGATTTTAGCCAATTAACTTCAAACTATAGGGATTTAAGGGCTTTGTTGCCAAATGTTTTAGGGGAGTCCATACCAACGGCTTTCGATAAATTAGGAAATTTCAACGTGGTTGGCGTTACGGAAATAACAACTTCTACCATAATGGCAAATGTGGTTATCAATACACAAATTGGTTTGATTGATGCCAATTTGGACATGCAGAAGATTAACGATATTGATAATGCTTCCTATTCAGGTAATGTGGTTTTTAAGGACTTTAACATTGGAAAGTTTATTAATGACCAAACTTTTGGCATCACCTCTTTAAATTTGGATGTTGATGGTTCTGGTTTTACCAAGGAAAACGTAAATACGCATTTAAATGGAGATATCTTCTCTGTAGTCTACAATAACTACACTTACGAAAACATTGATGTTTCCGGGAATTTAAAAAATAAGATATTTAATGGGAAACTTGTATCAAACGATAAGAATTTGCAATTGGAATTTGATGGACTGGCAAATTTTTCAGAGGAAATAAATACCTTCGACTTTGTTGCAAATGTATCCTATGCCAACCTAAACGCTTTAAACTTTGTTAGTAAAGACAATATTTCAATTTTTAAAGGCATGGTAGATATGAAAATGGAAGGCACTACCATAGATGATGCTGTTGGTAGTATACAATTTAACAAGACATCCTACAAAAATCAAAACGACGATTATTTCTTTAACGATTTTGAAATAACCTCAAAGTTTGAAGATCAGGTTAGGTATATCAGTGTTAATTCCCCAGATATTATTGAAGGGGAACTTAGTGGTGAATTTGTCTTTGAAGAGATTGGTAAACTGTTTGAAAATGCCATTGGAAGTATTTACACCAATTATAAACCTCATAAAGTTAACCAAAACCAATACATAGACTTCAACTTTAAAATTTACAATAAAATAGTGGAAGTTTTTGTGCCAGAATTAAAACTGGGTAAAAACACTTATGTTAGAGGGAGGGTTGAAAGCGATGAAAAGGAATTTAAATTAACCTTTAAGTCGCCAGAAATTAAGCTCTTCGATTATTTTGCAGATAAAATAGAACTGCAACTGGACAACAAAAACCCGGTTTTTAACGCTTTCGTGGAAATAGACAGTATCAATACCAAATATTACAATGCTTCAAAATTCAATTTAATAAATATCACGCTTAATGATACCTTGTTTGTAAGGTCTGAGTTTCAAGGTGGTCCTAAAAATAAAGATGTCTATAATTTAAACTTTTATCACACCATCAATAAGGACAATAAATCTGTAGTAGGTTTTAAAAAGTCTGATGTTACCTTTAAAGGCAATACATGGACCATTAACGAAGAGAAAAACAGGTTGAATAAAATTATATTCGACAATAAGTTTACAGATATTAAAATTGAACAAATGGTTATGAACCATAATCAGGAACAAATCATGCTTTCTGGTGTTTTAAAGGATTCTACATATAAAAATCTACATTTGGACTTTAAAGATGTTGATTTGTCAAAAATAACGCCTTCCGTTGAAGGTTTGGAACTGTTGGGAAATGTTAATGGCAAGCTGGATGTGCTTCAACAAAATGGCATCTATTTACCCACTTCAAAAATAACCATAGACCATTTTGTGGTAAATAATTTGGCATTGGGATCGTTTGATGCGGCTATTGTTGGTAACGAAGACCTAACCAATTACAATGTAAACATAAAAATTAAAGACGATGTCTCTCAATCCTTTGCTGCCATTGGAGACATAGATTTTAAAGGCGATCAATCTACAATTGATGTGAACCTTTTGTTCAATGAATTTCAATTGAGTTTTATCAATTCCTTTTTAGTGGATATTTTAAGTGATATTCGAGGCGATGTTTCAGGCACAGCCAAAGTTACGGGGAATTTGAGTCAACCTAGTATCAATGGCGACTTGCGCTTAATCAATGGTGGTTTAAGAATTCCGTATTTAAATGTGGACTATAGTTTTGCCAACAATTCCGATGTAAGCCTTAGCAACCAAAGCTTCAATTTCAATGCATTAAAACTCACAGATACCAAGTTTGATACCAAAGGGGAGTTAAACGGTTCGTTAAGCCACACCAATTTTTCCGACTGGAAGTTGAACTTAGAAGTAGAAACAGATAATTTAGTGGTTTTGGACACACATGCCGAAGACGATGAAGAAGCTTTGTACTACGGAACGGCTTTTATAGGAGGCTCGGCAAAAATTCAAGGACCATCAGATCAACTAGTAATAAGTGTTATTGCAGAAACAAATCCAGGAACCACTTTTGTGATTCCTTTAAGCGATATGGAATCTTTTGGCGATAACTCATACATTCACTTTTTAACACCTGAAGAAAAAGAAGCCAAACTAAAAGGCGAAGATTATGTGATAAAAGAAGTAAATGGTTTGGAGTTGGATTTTGATTTGGATATTACCCAAGATGCAGATATTGAAATTGTTATTGATAAAGACTCTGGAAGCACCATTAGAGGAAAAGGGGAAGGAGGCTTGTTAATTGAGATCAACACCAATGGTAAGTTTAGAATGTTTGGGGATTTTGTGGTTTTTGATGGAATTTACAATTTTAAATATGGTGGTGTAATCGAAAAGAAATTTATAGTCCAAGAAGGTAGTCTGGGTTGGGATGGAGACCCTTTAAGTGCCAGAATAGACATTAAAGCCTTATATAGGACCCAAGCAAACCCTTCGCCATTGCTGGACAATCCTATTAACAGAAGTATTCCTGTGTATGTTGAAACCACACTTACAGGGCAATTGGAAAAACCAGACATCGATTTCGGATTTACCTTTCCAAATTTAAGTTCCACTGTAAAATCTGAAATTCAATACAGGTTAAGTTCCAAAGAAGACAGGGACAATCAAGCACTTTATTTATTGGCAACAGGAGCTTTTTCCAATAGACTGAACGATGTAAACATTACAGGAACCCTAACCGAACGTTTAAATGGCATCATTAATGGCCTGATAACAAGTGGTGACAATAAGGTAAATATAGGCTTAAATTACGAAGCAGGCGAAAACACTCCAGAATACCAAACAGACGATAGGTTGGGTGTTACCTTGCAAACAAATATTTCAGAACGTGTTATCATAAACGGGAAAGTGGGAGTCCCTGTTGGAGGTGTTAGTGAAACCGTTGTTGCAGGAGACGTACAAATAGACTTTTTGTTGAATGAAGAAGGCACGCTTACTGCAAAAGTTTTTAACAGAGAGAACAGTATCCGGAATTTTGGGGAAGAAATAGGATATACACAAGGGGTTGGTATTGCATACAGTGTTGATTTTGATACCTTTAAAGAGCTACTTAATAAAATTTTTAGAGGCAAGGTAAAAACAGTGGAAAAGCCTAAAAAAGAAACAAGTAAAAAAGAGGAAAGTATGCTGCCTTCTTATGTGGGATTCAAAAAAGAAAAATCGGAATAATTGATAAAAATCATAGTATTTTAAATTAATTATTTTCTAGTTTAATTCTTCTTAAATTTATTGTAAAACCCTGTTTTTATTGGGTATTCTTTAGTAAATTTACTACAATAAACATGATATAAATGAGTAAAAAAATCAGTAAAATTGGTGTCATGACATCTGGAGGCGATGCTCCTGGTATGAATGCTGCCATTCGTTCTGTAGTAAGAACATGTGCCTATCACAACATTGAATGTGTTGGAATTTACAGAGGTTATGAGGGCATGATGGATGGAGACTTTAAATTGCTTACCGCAAGAAGTGTCAATCATATCATTCATACAGGTGGAACCGTTTTAAAATCGGCTCGTTCAGCAGAGTTTAAAACCAAGGAAGGAAGAAAAAAAGCCCATTCAAATTTAATAAAAGAAGGCATAGATGCATTGGTTTTAATAGGAGGAGATGGTACCTTTACTGGAGGATTGATTTTCAATAACGAATTTAATTTCCCAATAATTGGAATTCCAGGAACCATAGATAACGATATTTACGGAACAAACTTCACTATAGGTTACGATACAGCCATCAATACAGTGGTTGAAGCCATAGACAAAATCAGGGACACTGCCAGTTCGCATAAGCGTCTGTTTTTTGTTGAGGTTATGGGTCGCGATGTGGGTCATATAGCTTTAAATGCAGGTGTTGGAGCTGGAGCCGAAGAAATTTTAATCCCTGAAGAAGATTTAGGACTGGACCGATTGGTGGAATCATTAAAAAGAAGTAAAGCTTCTGGTAAATCCTCCAGTATTGTTGTGGTTGCAGAAG
>NZ_CAXATZ010000017.1:0-56066 GCF_963971605.1 uncultured Xanthomarina sp. | reverse complement strand
TTTATTTTCTATTTTATAATAAGGTAAAATGTGTTCGCCATAGGCTCGGTTCATTAATCTTCTTGATTATAATTTAGGATGCCCCCTTCTAAATCGTAGACATCTTTAAAGCCCATTTCTTTTAATTTTATGGCAGACTGGTTGCTTCTATACCCACTTCGGCAATACAAATAAACAGGTTGCTCTTTATCCAACTTATGGAACTCTTTCTCAAAATCTTCAGAATAAAAATCGATGTTTAAAGCCCCTTCTATATGGCCTTCTTGAAATTCTTCAGGGGTTCTTACATCAATAAGTTGCACAGACCCACGTTCTATTTGGGTTTTAAATTCTACTGGGGAAAGCAAGGCAATACTATCTGCTTCTTGCGCATGAACCGTTATGGCCAAGAGCATTACAAAAAATAAAATAAGCCTTTTTTTCATGTTGATTTTTGGTTTTATTTGGAAGTATAAATTTAAGCGTTTATACCTAACCCATCAGTAACATAAGTTACATAAAAAAGAGCGACCGTTGGTCGCTCTTCACAATTATTTATTATAAAAAATCAAGTTTATTTTAAAGTGGAAGGACAAACATAGTTTGTGGTTGGAACACCACAGGTTTTAATATCTGAAAATCCACCGGCAACATCCACCAAATTATGGATTCCCCTACTTTTTAAAATGGAAGCTGCTATCACAGACCTGTAACCTCCTGCACAATGTAAATAAAAGGTTTCGTTGTCTGGAAACTCCGATAAATAGTCATTTAAGAAATCCAATGGCGTAAAATGAGCATTTTCAATATGTTCTGCTGTGTACTCACCTTCTTTTCTCACATCAAAAATAACGTCTTTAATGTCTTCGTATCTGTTTTTAAATTCTTCAGCAGAAATGGCTGAAATGGTATCGTATTCCAAACCTTCCTTTTTCCAAGCTTCAAAACTGCCGTCCAAATATCCAACAACATGATCAAAACCAACCCTAGAGAGTCTGGTAATGACTTCTTCTTCCCTCCCTTTAGGAGCTACAATTAAAATGGGTTGTTTAACATCTACAATTAAAGCGCCAACCCAAGGAGCAAAACCTCCATCAATTCCAATAAAAATGGAACGTGGTATGTGTCCTTTAACAAAATCGTTTTGATGGCGCACATCCAAAACAACTGCTTCGGTTTCGTTGGCAGATGCTTCAAACTCTTTAGGTGTTAAGGGCTTATGCGATTTTTCCATGACCTGATCAAAACTTTCATACCCTTGAATGTTCATCATTACATTTTGAGGAAAGTACCCTGGAGGTGCACTTAAACCATCCAATAATTCTGCTATAAATTCTTCTTTGGTCATATCTGCCCTTAGGGCATAATTTACTTGCTTTTGGTGACCTAAAGTGTCGGTAGTTTCCTTGCTCATGTTTTTTCCACAGGCAGAACCTGCTCCATGATTGGGATATACAATAAGATCGTCGCTTAAAGGCATGATTTTATTTCGTAGCGAATCGAACAGATAACCTGCCAGTTTTTCTTGGGTTAAATCGGATGCTATTTTCTGCGCCAAATCCGGTCTTCCCACATCACCTATAAACAAAGTGTCTCCAGTCACGATGCCGTGTTCTTTTCCATTTTCATCTATCAACAAATAGGTAGTACTTTCCATGGTATGTCCTGGAGTATGTATGGCTTTAATTTGATACTCCCCAACTTGAAATATTTGTCCATCTTCGGCAATAATCGCCTCATAAGAAGGTTCTGCAGTTGGTCCAAATACTATATCTGCTCCAGTTTTCTTTTTTAAATCCAAATGACCACTCACAAAATCGGCATGAAAATGGGTTTCAAAAATATATTTGATTTTTGCATCGTCCAATTTGGCCCTTTTTATATAAGGTTGTACTTCTCTTAAAGGATCTATAATTGCTGCTTCTCCATTGTTTTCTATATAATAGGCTGCATGTGCCAAACAACCTGTATAAATTTGTTCTATCTTCATGTGTTGGTATTTTATATGTTCGTTTTAAAAATACAGCTCTTAAGCTTTACTTGTATTTGGAATTAGGTTACAAAAATAGGCATGTTATTCTTTTTTTGCAGTAACAATTGTTACAATTTATTGTTAATGGGTAAGTTCTTTGTAAATAATATAACATCCCATAATTAAAACAAACCACCCGAAGCTTTTTTTTAATTTCTTCCCATCAATAAAATTTGAAAGATAGGTTCCTATAAAAATTCCTACTACTGAAACTGCTGTAAAAGCCAATAAAAATAACCAATCTATTTTTAAATTTTCTATATCGCCTATAAATCCTATTAATGATTTAATGGCTATAATCAATAAGGATGTTGCCACTGCTTTTTTCATGGGAAGTTTGGCCAATAATACCAAGGCAGGAATGATTAAAAATCCTCCTCCTGCGCCAACAATGCCAGTTAAAACACCAACAACAATCCCTTCGGCAACAATTAAAGGATAATTATAAGACACCTTATTGCCTTCCAAGGATATCTTTTGGTTATTACGAATCATGGAAATGGAAGCCAATAACATAATAATGGCAAAAAACATCATGATGGCCATGTCCTTTGTGATTACAAAACCGTAAACTGTCCCAATGTGCTGTGGAATGGCTGGGACTAAATACTTTCTGGTTGCATATACTGCCATAAAAGCTGGAGTTGCAAACACAAAAGCTGTTTTAAAATCCACCAATCCCTTTTTTATGTTTTGTACAGCGCCAATTAAAGTGGTAAAACCGACTATAAAAAGTGAATAGGCAGTTGCTGTCACCGGATTAACGGAAAGTAGATA
Organism: uncultured Xanthomarina sp.; assembly: GCF_963971605.1. NCBI lineage: Bacteria > Pseudomonadati > Bacteroidota > Flavobacteriia > Flavobacteriales > Flavobacteriaceae > Xanthomarina > uncultured Xanthomarina sp. The sequence goes on along the minus strand of NZ_CAXATZ010000017.1, from coordinate 53,278 downwards.
CACCAATACCGGAACAGTAAGAATGGAACCTCCGCCTCCTATCAATCCCAGTACCACACCTATTACCAATGCTCCAAGATATCCAAAAATGGTATGTAAATCCATATTGAAAATTTACAATTAGCTTTTTAAAGGTCCAACAAAGTAATTCTATTTCTATTAATTTTTATTTGATGGTTGTTTTCCAAAGCTTTTAGGATTCTGGACACCACCACTCTAGAGGTATGCAAATCGTTTGCTATTTGTTGATGGGTTGCCGAGATTTCTTCGCTATGGTTAACCATGGCTTTGTCCCTAAGATATTTTAAAATACGTTCGTCCATTTTTAAAAAAGCAATGGTATCTATGGCTTCAAGCAATTCCGACATGCGTTCGTGATAACTTTGCAGGATGAAGTTTTGCCAGCTTTTGTATTTCCCCATCCATAAACTCATGTGTTCCACAGGAATCATGATCAAGGTGGTGTCTGTTTCGGCTATGGCCCTAATTTCGCTTTTCTTTTGTCCCATACAACAGGATAAAGTCATGGCACAGGTATCGCCTCTTTCTATAAAATACAACACCAGCTCATCGCCTTGGTCATCTTCCCTTAATATTTTTACTGCACCACTAATCAATAAAGGCATGGATTTAATATAATCCCCAATTTCTATTAACTTGTTGCCTTCAGGAATTTCTTTAAAAACACCAACTTGATTAATCTCTTGAAGCAGCGCGTCTTCAAACAAATAACCATAATTATCTTTTAAATGTTCTATCATCTTTTGGTTGGTATAAGGTACAATTTTACAAATTTAATGTTTAACTATTAAAACTAATTGATATTGCTCATGTTATATAAAAACAAGCACAACCCCTATAACCTACTGAAAATGAACAAACAAAAACAGGTTTAACAGGTTCTTAACCAAAAGTTCCATTTAAAATTCTTATCTTTATAGCATGATAGCACAGGACAAATTAGAAAACGAAGTATTTTTAAAAGAATCTTTAACGTATTTAGAGAACCTAGGATTCGACAACATTAAAGCGGATGTTGATGGTTATGAGACACCAAAATCCTACCTTAAAAAAGGTAGCGATATTACTATTACTCCAGACATAGTGGCTGAAAAAGGTGGTAGGAAACATTATTTTGAAATAAGTTTAAAATCTGAAAAACCAAAGCTATTAAAATCCAAATGGCGCTTTCTGGATGTATTGACCAGAATGAAAGACCATAGATTTAAAATTATCACACGTCGTGGACATTACAAATTTACCCAAGACATGTTGGATGAGTTGAATTTAGATAAAAACCCTATAAAGCTTTAATACATTTTTTTATTAACATAAAACCAAAAAGGCTGCCCTTGGCAGCCTTTTTTCTTTATAACATGCTTAGCTTACTTTTTGTAAAACTTGGCATATTTTCTGTAAGCCAATAAGCCTAATACGGCAACAATTCCAAAGGCTATGGCTATAAATTTAACACTTACAATTTGGTCGCCACTGGCATAACTATGCAATCCTGCCAGATAAAAATTAACTCCAAAATAAGTCATCATAATGCTTGAAAAAGCGACTATGGAAGCTAAATTAAAGGTAAAACGACCACGCAATCCAGGTACCAATCTCATATGAATGACAAAGGCATAAATCATGATGCTGATCAAGGCCCAAGTTTCCTTTGGATCCCAACCCCAATATCTTCCCCAACTTTCGTTTGCCCACATACCTCCTAAAAAGTTTCCTATGGTAAGCAATACCAAACCAACCGTTAATGCCATTTCGTTGATTAGGGTCAGTTCTTGGATGTTGAGAAGCATCTTACTTTTATTTTCCTTGGTGGTAAAAATCATAAGCAGTAAAGAGACCACTCCCAAGATCATTCCCAAGGTAAAAGGCCCATAACTGGCCACAATAACAGCCACGTGAATCATTAACCAATAACTATCCAATACAGGTTGTAAATTGGCTATGGAAGGATCCATCCAGTTCCAATGAGCCACCATTAAAATCATGGAGGTTACAAAAGCCGTTGCAGCTATGGTTAAATCACTTTTTCTTCCAAATATCAACCCAAATAACATGGTAGCCCAAGCTACGTAAATCATGGATTCGTAGGCATCACTCCAAGGTGCATGACCTGAAATATACCATCTTACTATTAAGCCTAAGGTATGCAATCCAAAAAACACCCAAATAATCACCTTAAACACATTTATGGATATTTTTAATGCTTTGCTTCTTTCCTTAAAAATTTGGAAAATGATAAGTAGGAACATAATTGCTGAAGCATACATGTACCAACTATAGAGTCTTTTAAAAATATCGTATTTGTTATAGTTCAATTCGGCCTGAATCTTTTTGTCTGAAAGCATGACGCTGCTGCCAAATTTATGTTGTGTTTTTTTGAAAGACCCCAGCAACTCTTCAGCTTTGGTAAAATCCCCTGATTGTTTTGCAGCGTTTAAAGTCATTAAGTAGGCACTAAAACCATTATTTATAAAGTTGCCATATAGGGAGTCATTGATTTTGTCTCTATATCCATCCCGTCTATATTCAACCGAAGAGATCCATTTATTGTTCTCATCATCAGGAATAGGGAAAATTCTTAAAGCATAACCTTCAATGGTATTGTATAACAGATTTACACGTTGGTCTGTTTCCTTAAATTCTTTTTGAAACCCATTTGGTATCTGTGCTTTATATGCTTCTTCCAGATATGGAGCCAGTTTATAAGCCCCATTTTCTGTAAAAAAGTCTACCAAAGCAACATATTTCTGACTTTCTGCTACACCAATCAATCTACGTATGGAATCTGCTTTTTGCGGTTTTAAATAGATTATGGGCACGTTGTACCACAATAAGGGACTTTCCTGTATGGAAAGAAATACCTGATTGGCATCAAAATCTTCGTAAGTATCATGTTTGCTTAATTTTCTAAGCATTTCAGATGCATAGGTGTTTATTGGCATCATTCTCCCTCCTACATCCTGTATCACCAAATGGGCAAACTTATCGGCATGCGCTTTAGGTGTGATGTTTGCTGCCAATATTGAGTCTATTTGATGTTTGGTTGGTCTATTGCTATGCGCATGACCATCGTTTTGAGAATGGTCCTGTGAAAAACCTTGCAATCCAATGAATAAAAACAGCATCATCAATGCTTTTGCCTTCTTGTCCTTAACCTTATTGAGCATGCGTTTTAAATCGGCAAAACGTGTTTTCCTGTCAAATAAAATGGCCAACATGCCAAAGTACAACAAAGAATATCCTATATAAGTAACCCAAGTTCCATAAAAATCGTGATTTACAGAGAGTTTGGTTCCTTTTTCATCAGGATCGAAACCAGATTGGAAAAACCTGTAACCTCCATGATCCAAAATATGGTTCATATAAATACGGTAATTAAAATCGCCATGGACTTCATCCAAAACAGTTACTTCACTGGCAAAAGACGAATAGCTTTTTTCAGTTCCTGGATACTTGTCTGCTATAAAATCGTTCAATTTTATGCTGAAAGGCAACTCGATAATTTTAGAGCCATATTTTACAGCTATGTCCAATCCACCCACAGTTACTTTTTCAAAAGGTTTGCTGTATCCTTGACCTCCCAACAGGTTTACCCGTTTGGTTTCCCCGTTGGATGTAATCTTTAACACCACACCATTTTCATCTCCTCGTAACATTTCAGATTTCTTAACCAGATCGAAAGACCCTTTTATAACAGGTTTAGGGAAAACCATTTGCATGTTTCCTATAACATATCGGGAACGCAAAATTAAAGGCTGGATACTGTCTTTTTCCAACTTTCCTGTGGCTCCTGTTGCCATGGTCATATATTCCCCTTCAAAAGGAGATTGAATGGTCAATCCATTTTCATTGGAGGTAATGTTAACGGCTCCTTCCACTTCTTTGTTTAAGGAAAACAAAATATTGTGTATGCTTTGCACTTGTCCTGCTTCCAAAAAATGATTGTGTGGTGCTCCACCACCAGCTTCCACTATTTTTAAGTACTCCTTACCAGTATCGTCAGGAACGACATCCATTTCTGCGCCACCAATAAACTTTTCAAGCTCGAAGCTTACCTCCTGCTTGTTGTAATCGGTTTCATAATAAAACTCATTTTCCATTCGAGGCGAAAAATCCACTTCCTGCTCCACTACTTTTCGCTGGGCTTGGCCGTTCACCATATAATCTCCATCTATATAAGCTATAATATAGGTTTTATGGGATAAAATGGAATTCTCTGTATCTCCTTCTCTAATGGCCATCATGCCTTCAAAGCTGATATATCTGGTAATACCTGCTCCCAGAATTATTAAAATAAAGGCCAAATGCAGAATTAAGGTTGCCCATTTTTCTTTACGCCACAACCTGTATTTTGGAATGTTACCGATAAAATTAATCATAAACAAGAGCATGATGGCTTCAAACCACCAAGTGTTGTAAATTAGGTTCCTGGTGTATGGCGTTGGCGAAGTGTCCTGTCCTGCATCCATAAACGTTCCTATAGCCATGGAAGCAGCAAATACAAGAAACAAAACAGCAGTTAATTTGGTAGAAAATAAGAATTTAGTGATTTTATTTTGCATGATATTGAGACGCTTAAATTTGGTCGTGCAAATTTAAGCCTTTTAGTTTATTTTGTTGTGTTAAAAATGACTAAACTTTATAAGTCTTATTGTCTGGATTGAAAAATATTGAGATATAAAAAGGTGCTCATTTTCCTTGCCTTTTGTTTGGCCTTCAGGGCATATTCGCCTTCAAAATGTTCGTCAATGGTTTCAAACCATAGGTTTAGCCAGTTCCCAAAATGCTCCTGTGTAATGCTTTGGTTGTTCTCTTGATCTACTTTTACATGAACGGCCAAAGGGTTTCCGTAATATTTACGTTCCAGTTTTCTGGTGGTAAACAAGCTGGTTTCCCAAAAAGTGGTAAGGGTATCTATATGAGCCTCCCAATCGGTAATCACCCGATTGAAAAAAGGTCCTAAAAACGTATCCTTCCTAATCTTGGCATAAAAACTTGAGACCAATAAATGGACATCTTCGTGTGTTTCTATATCTTTTTTAGTCATTTTAAATAGTTTATGATAATTGAATGACATTAATCACAATCAATGCAATATTGACCAATAAAGTGGCAATTAAGGCATTAAAAATCAATTTGCTTTTCAATTGGGCAAAAATAACAGCGTTATAACCCATGGAAAAAACAACACACAAAGTTAATTGAATAAAATTGAAAGACTCGGCTGTACTGTTCATTAAAATAAACATGGCTGCTATAGAGCCTATACAACTCTGCAAAATAATGGAGAGAGGTATGTACAAGATAAAGTTCTCCCTAAAGTCGTTTAGGGATTTTTGGTAAAAATTCATTTTTTAGTGTTTTAAATTCTCATTACAAAATTCTAAATTTTATCTTTGTTCTTTTATGATTCAAATCATACCAACATGATTCCAACGGCTATTTTAGAAACCTATCATCCTATTTTGAAAACCTTTTCAAAAGATGAAATTATTTTTAACGAAGCCGAAATCCCACGATATTACTATCAATTAAAATCGGGAAAGGTTAAAATGTTTAATCTCACAGAAGATGGCAAAGAATTTACCCAAGGCTTTTTTGAAAAAAACACATCGTTTGGTGAGCCTCCCCTTTTTGGGTCTTTTGCTTATCCAGCCAGTGCCATGTGCATAGAAGATTGCGAAGTGTATGTACTTGAGAAAAAAGTGTTTATCAATTTACTGAAAGCCCATCCAGACATACATTTAAAATTTACCAAACAACTTTGCAACCGAATGCTCTACAAGGCAAAAATCATGAAGGAATTGTCCATTCATCCACCAGAACATCGCATTTTAACCTTGTTGCACCACTTAAAGGATTCTGCGAATGCCGAAGGTTTGTTTGAAGTAAAATTAACACGTCAGCAAATATCCGATTTAACAGGTTTACGTGTAGAAACCGTAATTAGAGCTGTCAAACAATTGGAAAAAACTGAAAAATTAATACTTAAACAACGTAAAGTATATATATAAATATCCTTATTTTAGACACATGATTACAGTATCTATTATTGGTGCAGGAAATGTTGCTACCCATCTGTTCAAGGCATTCTCAAAAACCAAAACCGTTTCAGTGAAACAATGGTATAGCAGGGATTTAAACAAAATAAGTTCTTTTAAAAATAAAGTTGAAATCGTTGCTGACTTAAATGGTTTAGCAGAAGCAGACATTTATATTATTGCTGTTAGTGATGATGCCATTTCTTCTGTTTCTGAAGCTTTGCCTTTTAAAGACCGTTTGGTGGTGCATACTTCCGGAAGTGTAGGTATTTACGATTTGGACAAAAAAAACAGACGGGCTGTGTTTTACCCTCTTCAAACCTTTTCCAAAGAAGCGAAGGTAGATTTCAAACAGGTACCCATTTGCATAGAAACCATTGGCAAAAAAGATTACCCTCAATTAAAGTCTTTGGCTGTAGCGCTTGGGAGCCCTCATTATAGAGTGAACAGCGACCAAAGAAAAGCCTTACATTTAGCAGCTGTGTTTGTAAATAATTTTACAAATCAGCTCTATCGTGTGGCCCATGAAATTACCGAATCGGAAGGTGTGGAATTCGATATTTTAAAACCATTGATTCTTGAAACAGCCCAAAAAGTTCAAACCATGTCGCCTTACATGGCTCAAACAGGCCCTGCAAAACGCAACGATAAAAATACAATTAAAAGACACCTAAAACAACTTAAGAACGAACAACATAAAGCAATTTACAACCTTCTAACCAATACAATTAAAAAAACCCATGGAAGATAAAAGCTATAAAGAATATTTAGAACATATTAGCACATTTATTTTTGATGTAGATGGTGTGTTAACCGATGGCACTATAGCTGTCACCACCTCTGGAGAAATGCTCAGGACCATGAACATTAAAGATGGATATGCCTTAAAAACAGCAGTGAACAAAGGCTTTCATGTCTGTATCATTTCCGGAGGCACTAATGAAGGCGTCCGACTTAGACTTGAAGGCTTAGGCATTACAAACGTGTTTCTTGGAGCCCACAACAAAATAGACCAATTAAACCAATACCTGGAAAAACATCAATTGAACATAAAAAATGTGCTGTATATGGGAGACGACCTTCCTGATTTTCCAGTAATGAATTTAGTAGGCTTGCCTTGTTGCCCACAAGATGCTGTTCCGGAAATTAAAGCCATTTCCAAATACGTATCCCACAAAAACGGAGGCAAAGGTGCTGTAAGGGACGTGATAGAACAGGTGCTAAAAGTACAAGGGAAATGGCTGGATAATTTTGATGCTAATTACAATTAAAATCTGTCTATTTACAAAAAACCAATAAAATCATAGATCCCTCAATGGATTTAAAATCAATTGTTCTTAAATTTGTAATGAAATTATTGATTATTGAATTATTTATTTAGAACCTCTTAATAGCCTAATAACTTTTTCAAATTAAACATTACCAGGAACCATACAAAAGATAGTTATTTTAACTTGAACATTATAAACACTAACCCATTTTAAACCATACACTTTGAAATTCTTAAACCTTATTCGCTATAAAAACTTACTCCTAATTGCGTTGGTTCAGTTTTTAATAAAATATGCACTTTTGGATCCGTTTTTGGAAGCTACCAACTTAAGCATTACCTTAAACCTGTTTGGGTTTACCATCTTGGTCTTGGCAACCCTGTGTTTGGCTGCAGCCGGTTACATCATTAATGATGTTTATGATGTTGAAATAGACAAGGTAAACAGACCCGACAGAGTGATTGTTGGGAAAAGCATTTCAGAAAAAACAGCCAACACCTTATTTATTGTATTTAATGTGGTGGGTGTTTTACTGGGTTTTTACTTATCCAATATGGTTGGGAAAAATGGTTTTTTTGCTTTGTTTGTTATCATTTCGGCCTTACTCTATATTTACGCCTCTTACTTAAAACAATTGCTATTGGTTGGGAATTTAGTGATTTCTTTATTGGTGGCCTTAAGCCTTATTATTGTTGGTTTGTTCGACTTACTGCCTGCCATGACTCCTGAAAACAAAGAAACTCAAATCACCTTTTTCAAAATAATTTTAGACTATGCTTTCTTTGCTTTTATCATCAATTTCATAAGGGAAATTGTAAAGGACATAGAAGATATTGATGGGGAATATAAAGCTGGTTTCAACACTTTGCCTATTGCCTTTGGAAGAAACAGAGCCATAAAAGTAGTGTTTACCCTATCGGTTTTGCTTGTGTTTGGTGTTGTTTATTACATCATCACATTCTTGTATTCTCAGTTATTGGTGGTCGGATATTTTCTGGCCTTTATAATGGGACCATTAATTTATATCAGCATCAAGTCCTATACGGCCGAAACCAAAAAAGAACTTCGTTTTATTAGTAGTTTGCTTAAATTGGTGATGTTAATTGGTATGCTCTCATTGGCACTTTATCAATTTGTTTTACTGGGATAATGCTAAAAGAAAAACTAAAAAACCACCACCTAATTCTCGCTTCAGGTTCCCCTAGAAGGCAACAGTTTTTTAAGGAATTGGGCTTGGATTTTGAAGTAAGGTTAAAACCCATACCAGAGGAATTTCCTTCACGATTGAAACATTTTGAAATTAGCGACTACCTGGCTCAACTAAAAGCCCTTGCTTTTCTAAAGGAATTAAAGGAAAACGATATTTTGATTACAAGTGATACCATTGTTTGGCACAACCGTCAAGCCTTAGGAAAACCAAAAAATGAGCAGGACGCTTTTAACATGATAAAGTCCTTAAGCCATACCACTCACGAAGTTATTACCTCTGTATGTTTTACAACCACAAACATCCAGAAAACGGTAAATGCGATTACTAAAGTTACTTTTAAAAAATTGGAAGACAACGAAATCCATTATTATCTAAAAACCTGCAAACCTTATGATAAAGCCGGAGCTTATGGCATTCAAGAGTGGATAGGGCAAATTGGAATCACAAAAATAGAAGGCTCCTATTTTAATGTGGTAGGCTTACCAACCCACTTGGTTTATAAAACCTTGCAAACACTTATTTCTTCTTAAAGAAACCTTAAGAAGCCCTGTAATTCCTATTTCTATTATATCTTTGCAATTCACAATTGAGTTTAAAAAAATGACTTTTTTTCAAACATACCAAACAGAACTTATAGCTAGTCTATTTATCATTGTTTTCTTGATAATCATTAGGTCCATTTCTAAAAAATTAATCTATAAACTAGGAAAGAAAACAGGTATAAACGATGCACGCATTCACTTAATTAGCCGTTATGCCACTGTAACCTTAATCCTGTTGGCCCTTTTAATTGAAACCTTTATTTTTGGTGCCCAATTGAAAGATTTGGCTCTGGTATTTTCTTCGGTGTTTGCCGTAATTGGAATTGCCCTTTTTGCTATTTGGTCTATTTTAAGTAACATCACCTCTGGTGTTATTATGTTCTTTTCATTTCCTTATAAGGTAGGCGATAAAATCCAGATTCATGACAAGGATTTTCCTATAGAAGCCATCATTGAGGATATTAGGGCGTTTCAACTTCATTTACGCCTGGATAATGGCGACCTGGTTACCTATCCTAACAATTTAATGCTTCAAAAAGCAGTGACTTTGGTTAAAAAAGATGCCATAGACGAAGGGATTGATGCTATTTAAATATTCCATATATTTATAGTATTATTTATACTTTATGGCCAAGAAAAGAACCAATAAATACAAAAAACACATCAAACAATCCCCAGGTTCTATAGTTTACACTGGAGAAAACCCTACTGAAAAATTATTTATAGATGCGTTTGATTATGCCAAAGACTTTGTAAACGAATCCGAACTAAAATCGGTTGAAGAAGCTTTTAATTTTAAACACACCAATTCCAATACCTGGATTAACATTAACGGTCTTAACCACATTCAGGATATTGAAAAAATAGGAAAACACTACAACCTGCATCCATTGATCATGGCAGACATTGCCAATACCTCACAAAGACCAAAAATTGATGTATACGACGATTATATTTTTGTCATCTTAAAAATGCTTTATTATGATGAAAACGAAGACATTAAAATTGAACAAATTAGTTTGGTTTTAGGAGAAAATTACGTCTTGTCTTACCAAGAAATTGAAGGTGATGTGTTTGATAATGTAAGAGAGCGTCTCCGTTTGGCAAATGGCAGGATCAGGACACATGGAACAGATTATTTACTATATGCATTAATAGATGCCATCGTGGACCATTACTATATAGTAAGCGAAACCATGGGCAATAAAATTGAAGATTTAGAAGAAATTTTGTTTAATGGCGAATTGAAGGAAGATTTAAGTATACAAGTTTTAAACCTTAAAAAAGAAGTTTTAAAAATACGTCGTGCCATCTTCCCCATTCGTGAAATCATCAGTCGCATTGAAAAAAACGAACATGCACTAATACAACCCAATACCATACAATATTATCGGGACATTTACGACCACGTCATTCAACTATCCGATTCCGTTGATATTTACAGGGAAATGGTTTGGAGTTTAATGGACATGTACATGACAAGCATCAGCAATAAAATGAACGAAGTCATGAAAGTACTGACCATTATTGCAACCATCTTTATTCCCTTAACCTTTATCGCTGGCATTTATGGCATGAATTTCGACCACATGCCAGAATTACACTTCAGGTATGGCTACGTGATTCTTTGGGGCATTATGATTGTCATTTTCCTGGGCATGCTTTACTATTTTAAAAGAAAAAAGTGGTTGTAACTAAACTAAAAACAAATCCTTTTCAATTATAGAAACGTTAAAGAAACATAAAAACCGGCAAGCTTGCTGGTTTTCTTTTTATATTTATTGCTTTCAAAAAAACCCATCATGCAAAGACTATTACTTATCGTAATTATAACGCTGTTTTCTGGCTTTCATACATTTTCTCAAGCACCAAAAAAACCGAATGCCTCCGAAATTTACGAATCCATTAAAAAACTCAACTTTTTAGGTTCCGTTCTGTATGTGGCAGCACATCCTGATGATGAAAACACACGTCTCATTTCTTACATGTCCAATCATGTAAAAGCCAGAACAGCCTATCTTTCCCTAACTCGTGGCGATGGTGGCCAAAACCTTATAGGTCCCGAAATCAGAGAGCTTCTTGGTGTAATTAGAACCCAAGAACTCTTAACTGCCAGACAGATAGATGGTGGTGAACAACGCTTTACACGTGCCAACGATTTTGGGTATTCCAAACATCCAGATGAAACCTTGGAAATATGGAACAAGGAAGCTGTTTTAAGCGATGTGGTTTTAGCCATCCGACAATTTCAACCAGATATCATTATCAATCGGTTTGACCACAGAAGTCCAGGAAAAACTCATGGACATCACACCAGCTCTGCCATGCTTAGCCTAGAAGCGTTCGATTTAACCAACAAAAAATCAGCATATCCCAACCAATTGAATCACACTAGTCTGTGGCAACCCAAACGTGTGTTTTTTAATACTTCTTGGTGGTTTTATGGCAGTCAGGAGAAATTTGACAAAGCCGATAAAAGCAAGTTGTTGGAATTCGATTTGGGGGTTTATTATCCATCAATTGGGTTAAGCAATACAGAAATCGCCGCTTTAAGCAGAAGTCAACACAAATCGCAAGGCTTTGGAAACACAGGTACTCGCGGTGTGCAAATGGAATATCTTGAATTGATAAAAGGAGACATGCCTCAAAATAAAAACAACTTGTTTGATGGTATAGACACCACTTGGAAGCGTGTAAAAGGTGGCGAAGCCATTGGTAACATATTACAGCAAGTTGAAGCCAATTACGATTTTAAGAATCCTGCAGCAAGTATTCCTAAGCTGGTGGAAGCCTACCAACTAATTCAAAAACTGGAAGACACACATTGGAGAACTTACAAAACCGAAGAAATCAAAAACATTATTTACAATTGTGCTGGACTGTATCTAGAAGCTGCATCTGTAGTAAGCCAAGCAACTCCAGGGGAAACCGTTAAATTGAATATTGAAACCATCAATAGAAGTGCTTATCCCATTACTTTGGAAACCATAACTTGCAATAACACAAACATTGAAAAACAGCTTGCTTTAACTGAAAACAACGGATTTGACTTTCATGAAGTGTTGGAAATCCCAGACACTCAAAAGCCTACCACGCCGTATTGGCTCACCGAAAAAGGGACTCTAGGCATGTACCAAGTATCCAATGACACGTTAGTAGGAAAACCAGAAACACCAAGGGTTTTTACAGTATCTTTCAAATTACGCTTCAACCATACACCCATAACTTTTACAAAACCTATTGTTTACAAAACCAACGATCCTGTAAAAGGTGAGGTTTACAAACCCTTTGAAATTATTCCAGAAGCATCGGTTAAAATTTCAGAAAAGGTCATCATTTTTGAGAATAGCCAAGCCAAGGACATTCCTGTTATGGTAAAAGCCGGTCGCGATAACCTAGAAGGAACTTTAAGCTTGAAGTATCCTAAGGAATGGCAGGTAACTCCCCAAAAACAGGACATACAAATTGAAAATAAAGGCGAAGAAAAAACAGTGATCTTTCGTGTAACCCCTCCAAAAAATCAACATGAAGGACAAATCATCCCTGAAATGCTGGTAAACGGACAAACCTATTCCAAGGAACTGATTGAAATAGACTACGAACATATTCCCTATCAAACCGTTTTGTTGCCTTCGGAAACAAAAATAGTGCGTTTGGACCTTCATAAAGAAGGGGAAAACATTGGTTACATCGTTGGTGCTGGAGATGTTGTTCCAGAAAGTCTGGAGCAAATTGGCTATCAAGTTACCCTCTTGAAACCTGAAGACATCAACCCCAAAACTTTAGATGAATTTGACGCCATAGTTGTTGGAATAAGAGCATACAATACTTTGGAAACCATTAAATTTAAACAACAATTGTTATTTGAGTTTGTTAAAAATGGAGGGAACATGATTGTACAATACAATACCAGCCATCAATTGAAAGTGGATGAATTGGCGCCTTACAAACTGGAGCTCTCCAGGGATCGTGTAACCGATGAAACTGCTGAAGTAAAATTCCTGGCTCCCAAACATCCCGTGTTAAATACGCCAAACAAGATAACACAAGACGATTTTAAGGGTTGGACCCAAGAAAGAGGCTTGTATTTTCCAGATACTTGGGCCAAAGAATTCACTCCTATTTTTTCCATGCACGACAAAGGGGAATCGGCTAAAAAAGGAAGTTTATTGGTAGCTAAATATGGTAAAGGCCATTACATTTATACAGGACTGAGCTTTTTTAGGGAATTTCCTGCAGGCGTGCCTGGAGCCTATAGATTGTTTGCCAACATGCTGAGCCTTGGCAAAAATCCAGAAACCTCAGCAAAACCACTTGAAAACTAATAAGTAAAAACATAACCCATGAAACCAAACCAAAAATACAAATGGAATAACATGTACACCTTGGTGTTGATTGCAAATGCACTATACCTTATTGTTTTTTACTTAATCACTAAAGCGTTTTAAAAATGCAAACATTAGACTGGATTGTTTTAATAGGAACCCTTGTAACCATTGTAGGCTATGGGACTTGGAAAACCAGAGGTAGTAAAAATGTACAGGATTATGTGCGTGGTGGCAACGAATCGAAATGGTGGACCATAGGTTTATCGGTTATGGCTACCCAAGCAAGTGCCATAACGTTTTTATCCACTCCAGGACAAGCCTTTCATTCCGGAATGGGCTTTGTGCAATTCTATTTTGGTCTTCCCATAGCCATGATAATAATCTGCATGGTTTTTATTCCTTTATATCACAGATTAAAAGTATACACTGCGTACGAGTTTCTCGAAAATCGTTTCGATTTAAAAACACGAAGCCTAACGGCCATACTATTTCTTATACAACGGGGTTTGGCAGCTGGAATCACTATTTATGCTCCAGCCATTATATTATCGGCCGTTCTGGGTTGGAACCTCACCTATTTGAATATTATCATAGGGATTTTGGTCATTATTTATACGGTTTCCGGCGGAACCAAAGCAGTAAGCATGACACAAAAACACCAAATGGCTGTTATTTTTACAGGCATGTTTGTGGCTTTCTTTTTAATTATAAGTTATCTCCCAGAAAACATCACCTTTACCAAAGCTTTGGAAATTGCAGGAGCAAGTGGTAAAATGGATGTCCTGGATTTTTCCTTTAATTTGGAAAACAGATACACGGTTTGGAGTGGTTTGATTGGAGGTACCTTTTTGGCGCTTTCCTATTTTGGAACAGACCAAAGCCAAGTGCAACGCTATCTCTCGGGAAAATCGGTTAAGGAAATGCAAATGGGATTGATTTTCAATGGCTTGTTGAAAGTCCCTATGCAGTTTTTTATTCTATTGGTTGGTGTCATGGTGTTTGTGTTTTATCAATTCAATCAGTCGCCTATAAATTTCAATCCTGCTGCAGAAGAGCTTATTTTAAATTCGGAATATGCCAATGCCTATCAAGATTTGGAACAGGAACAACTGGCCATTTTCAACACCAAACAAGAGGTTATCAAAAAATACGTTGACACTGGAAACCCTATGCTAACAGATGAAATAGCCTTAGCCAACCAAGCAGACATAGCCAATAGGGAAGCTGCTAAATTATTGATACAGGAAGCAGCAGACAGTAAGATTGTGCGTGTGGAAACCAATGATAAGGATTATGTGTTTATCCATTTTATACTTAACAATTTACCCAGAGGTTTGATTGGTTTATTACTGGCCGTGATTTTAAGTGCTGCCATGTCCAGTACTGCCAGCGAATTGAATGCACTGGCGTCTACCACCTCCTTGGATCTCTACAAACGTAGTATGGTTCCGGGAAAAAGTGAAACCCATTATTTAAAAGCCACGAAATGGTTCACTTTTGCATGGGGAATTTTAGCTATAATTATTGCCTGTGTGGCCTATTTGGCCGATAATTTAATTCAATTGGTAAATATTATAGGTTCTATTTTCTACGGAAATGTGCTTGGTATTTTCCTTCTGGCCTTTTTCTTTAAATATGTTCGTGGCAATGCCGTTTTTGTGGCAGCTTTAATAACTCAAGCCATAGTTATCTTGGGCTGGTGGCAAGACTGGATGCCTTATTTATGGCTTAATTTGTTTGGGTGTATCCTTGTTATTCTAATAGCTTTTATCATTCAAAAATTAAATCCTAAATCGTCCTAAAGGTTTTTTACGGGAAAGATCTTAAAGGATAACCTATAAAGTTTCCCAAAGTTTTTAAACAAAAAAGCCTCACAATTAAAGATTGTGAGGCTTTATTTATAAGAATTATACTAGATTTTTAGTTCTCCCATTCGGCTAAGGAATCCATGTTCATTTTAACATAATCGTCGTTTCCGGCTTCCTTGGCTCCTTCCAGGGACTTCTTGGCAATTTCAATAGCGCCTTGGGTATCACCAGCTTTTGCATAAATCAAGGACTGTTGTCTTAATTGATAAAACATTGGTTTTTCAGTCATTTTCATGGCTAAATCCATCCATTCCTTGGCTTGTTTAATATCTTTTCCTTCTTGTAAGTAATACACAGCGGCAGCATAATAATCATTTGCTTTAGGTGTTCCGTTTAATGCATCATTGATGGATGCCAACACTTTGTCGTCTGTTGGAACTGAAAAAGGTACAGCTACATAGGTTTTCTCCCAAATTATCTCAAGGGTTGCTCCGGAATTTGATATCTGATTAATATCAATTGTAAATGTTTCCACCTCAAATGGTATGGAAACAGCTTCTGCCTTTACTCTAGCAGCTACTTTGCCATCATCCCATTTTTCTGGGGTTCCCCAGTTTTCTGTTTCTGAATAAAAAAGAACTTCCCAAGCCTCTTTGCCTGGTTTGGTATAAATAGCATAAGAACCTGCTTTTAACAATTGACCCATTATGGTAACATTATCACTAAAGCTAATAATGGTGTTTTTATTGGCTCCTGTTCTCCATAATTTATCATATGGTACCAAATCTCCATATATAACACGTCCTTTCATACTTGGTCTCGAGTATTCCAAGGTAACATCTGTTAAGCCCACTTTTTGTTCCACTTTACTGAACGGACTTGATTGCGGTGTAGTTACCTGTGCCTTCATGTTAAACGACAATGCAACAACAGCTAATAATAGTAATATTTTTTTCATGTGTTTTGTTTTGGTGTTAATTAAATTTTAGAATTGTAAAAATACAAGTTAAAATTATGTATAATTGTTAAAAGAATATTAATCTTCCCTACATAACTTCCTTAATCAAGAAATAAGAGCCAAAAAGAAACTAAAAAACCTTTAAAACATTCTATATTTGCACGTCTAAAACTTCAACTTTCACAGAGTTTTATTCAACTTATATCTCTCTTTTTTTTTTTAAATGAAAAACACCAGTTCCAAAGTTATTTTTATTATCATTCTATTGCTTTGCCTATTGGGTGTTCTTAACAGTCCTTTGGCCTTGTTAACTGGATTTATATTTACCATCCTGTTTGGAAATCCTTTTTTAAAGCAAAGTCAAAAAGGCATTCAATATTTGTTGAAAATGGCGGTAGTGGGCTTGGGTTTTGGGATGTCCTTAATTGAAACCCTGGAAACCAGTTTGGAAGGGCTTAGCTTGACCACTCTCTCAATCTTTTTAACGGTTGTCTTGGGTTTGCTCGTTGGAAAATACATGCAGTTGGATAAAAAATTAAGCCACTTAATAACTTCTGGAACCACCATTTGCGGAGGCAGTGCCATTGCGGCTGTGTCTCCAATTATTAAAGCAGAACCCAAAACCATATCCATAGCTCTGGGAATTGTCTTTTTCCTCAATTCGGTGGCCTTGTTTATTTTTCCGGGTTTGGGACATTATTTCAACCTAAGCCAAAGCGATTTCGGACTTTGGTGCGCTGTGGCCATTCACGATACCAGTTCTGTGGTTGGTGCTGCTTTGCAATATGGCGAAGAAGCCTTGCTAATTGCTACCACTGTTAAATTGTCCAGGACCTTGTGGATAATCCCTTTGTCCATATTCTCTATGTTTTTATTTAAAAATAAAACAGACAAAATAAAAATACCTTGGTTTATTTTAGGCTTTATAGTGGCCATACTTATTAACAGCTATGACCTAATTCCCAACAGTTGGTCCACTAATATTGTATTTGTTTCCAAAAGATTGTTAATCCTAACATTATTCTTGGTTGGAACCACTCTTTCCATCAAACAGCTTAAAGAAACAGGTTTAAAGCCATTCCTTTTTGCAGTTGTTTTATGGGTGTTTATTTCCAGTCTCTCCTTACTTTACATCCTTAAGTTTTAGAACATTTTAATGCAATGTACAATTTTAATTATGGGTACCTGTAGGCCAATTTAAGCCTTTTTGCAGCTTCATAGAGAAATCTTACAGCATCATATGTTAAAATTGTCTAATTTTTAATATTTAAAGTTAGACATTTAGTATCTTTACACAAACGTACTGAAATCATGGCAAAAAAGAAAACCCTAAACCACGAGAACATCATGTCCCTATACATGGATTATGTGTTGGAACATGAGAAAAAACCTCACACAGTGTATCAGTTTGCTAAAGCAAACAAACTGGATGAACAGGAATTTTACAAGCACTTTACTTCGTTTGAGGTATTGGAAAAAGAGATTTTTCAAGCATTTTTTGACAACACTTTAACGGTCTTGCACAAAAGTGGAGATTACGAAACTTTTGATGCCAGAAACAAACTCCTAAGTTTCTATTTTACTTTTTTTGAAAACCTTACGGCAAATAGAAGTTTTGTGCTTCTGGCCTTGAAAACGCATCAAAACAGCTTAAAAGGGCTTAAAAAACTATCTAAGTTACGTCTCAGTTTTACAAAATACATTCAAGATTTGGATATTGACATGTTGGATATCAATCAAAAACAAATTCAACAGATACAACAAAAAGGCTTGCAGGAATCTGCTTGGATACAATTGTTGCTAACCCTTAAGTTTTGGATGGAAGACCAATCGGCTTCTTTTGAAAAAACAGATGTCTTTATTGAAAAATCTGTAAATACAAGTTTCGATATCCTTCAAATGACACCTCTTAAAAGTGTACTGGATTTTGGAAAATTTTTATTTAAAGAAAAAGTAAACATGAATCCATGAAAACCATAGACAAAATTCCTACCTCAAAAATTCAACGCGCCACCAAATTGGTTTCCACAGGAGCCAAAGTAGGCGTGAATTACATTAAATATTATGGTGATAAAATGGTGACTTCCAAAGAAGAAGCCAAAGACCGTTTAAATAAAAACAATGCCGAAGATATTTACGACAGCTTAAAGCAATTAAAAGGCAGCGCTTTAAAAGTAGCCCAAATGCTAAGTATGGAAAAAACCATCCTGCCACAGGCCTATGTGGAAAAATTTTCCTTGGCTCAATTTTCCGTTCCTCCCTTGTCACCTGCTTTGGTTCTTAAAACCTTTAAAAACTATTTTGGTAAAACACCAGATGAACTTTACGATACCTTTAACGCAACTTCTATAAACGCTGCCAGCATTGGCCAAGTGCACGAGGCAGAAAAAGATGGGAAAAAACTTGCTGTGAAAATCCAATATCCAGGAGTTGCGGACAGTATCGCATCCGATTTGGCCATGGTAAAACCAGTAGCCATGAGCATGTTCAACATAAAAGGAAAGGATTCCGACAAGTATTTTAAAGAGGTGGAAACCAAACTTATTGAGGAAACCAATTATGTGCTTGAGGTCCAACAGAGCATGGAAATTGCACAAGCCTGTGCACACATTCCCAATTTAAAGTTTCCAAAATATTATCCTGAACTTTCCTCAGACAGAATCATCACCATGGATTATATGGAAGGGGAACATCTCTCGGAATTTACCAAACACAACACCAATCAAGAAAAAGCCAATAAGATTGGACAAGCACTTTGGGATTTTTATATGTACCAAATCCATAAACTCAAAAAAGTCCATGCAGACCCACATCCAGGTAACTTTTTAATTTCTGAAGATGGACAGCTTATCGTTTTGGATTTTGGGTGCGTTAAAACCATTCCGGAAGACTTTTACATACCTTATTTTGAGTTGGCCCAAAAAGAAAACATTTCAAACCAAGAAAAATTCTTGGCCAAATTATACGAATTGGAAATTTTAAAACCTGAGGATTCCGAAGAAGAAAAAGCCTTTTTTAGCAAGATGTTTCATGACATGCTAAGCCTGTTCTCACTACCTCTTCAAGACGAAACCTTCGATTTTTCAAATGCAGACTTCTTTTTAAAAATAGCGCAATTGGGTGAACAATACTCCAAAAACACACAAATAAGAAAATACAATGCCAACAGAGGTTCCAAACATTTTATCTATATGAACAGAACGTTTTTCGGACTCTATAATCTGATGTTCGACTTAAAAGCAAATCGTATAATTATTAACAACTTTAACTCCTTGTAAATGAACTTTCATGTTACTGGCGCAACTAACTATAGAGGCAAACACCTCATTCCGTTATTGTAAATAACAGACACCAGTTCAGGTAAGTTACGTACTGATAAAAGCTATTTAAATAACAAACATATTGAAGTTATTGAAATCGATTTTCTAAAACCGGAAACCATAAAGCACATTCCAAACCAAATATTACCAAACAAGAACGTTGCTTTGCTTAAGTTGATAAACAGCTTATGACAGCACCTAAAAAAGACACTATGAAAACAAACACACTAAAACAAAAAACAAATCCCTTAAATGGCTTCAGTCATGAAGACATTGGCGACGAACATTTATATACTGGCTTGAAAACCCCTTTAAGGGCAGACGCTTTTAAACTAAGCGATACTGAAAAAAAAGAACGCATAGCCATCCTTTTTGAAGAAATAATGGACGTTATGGGACTGGACCTGACAGACGACTCGTTAAAAGGAACCCCAAAACGTGTCGCCAAAATGTATGTTGATGAAATATTCTCTGGCCTTAACCCAAAAAACAAACCCAAGGTGGCCTTGTTCGACAACAAATACCAATACAACCAAATGCTGGTTGAAAAAAACATCACTTTTTATTCCAATTGCGAACACCATTTTGTACCTATCATAGGCACGGCACATGTGGCTTACATTTCATCTGGAACCGTAATTGGCTTGTCCAAACTAAACAGAATCGTGCAGTATTATGCTAAAAGACCACAGGTGCAGGAACGTTTAACCAATCAAATAGCCGAAGAATTAAAAGCCATCCTTAACACGCCAGATGTTGCCGTGATTATAGATGCCAAACATTTATGTGTCTCTTCCAGAGGCATTCAAGACGATACCTCGGCCACTGTTACCACCTATTATGGCGGACAATTCAACACAGCACAAAAAATTTCAGAATTACAGAACTATTTAAAACAATAATATTATGGAACTTATAGACAAAGCTTTGAAATTTGAGCAAACAAGTTTAAAATCCTTATCTACCAGCGATCGTATTAAAATTTCTAGGGAAGCGAAAGCACTTATTTTAAGTTTAAATGAAGTGTACAAAAGAAAAAAAGACCAAAAGATCATGGATATCATGAAACGTCTTACAGCCATGAAACGCAAAGTGGAAAAACGATTGAAAGGCAAACCTTTAATGGCTTAACACATGAAAACATATATCGTTATTGGAGGGAGCAAAGGCATAGGCAATGCCATAATAAAAACATTGGTTCCCAATCATAAAATAATCAATCTCAGCCGAAATGAACCTGATTTTCAACATGAAAACCTCACACACCATACCTGTGATGTGCTGCAAGGCAGTTTTCCGGAAATAAAGCAGGCCGATGGCTTGGTTTACTGTCCTGGTAGCATCAATTTAAAGCCTTTTTCAAGCTTAAGTGAAGAAGATTTTAAAACCGATTTCGAAATCAATGTGCTGGGTGCCGTAAAAGCCATTCAAGCATATTTGCCCATACTAAAACAAGGCAACAAGCCTTCCATTGTGCTATTCAGTACTGTGGCAGCAAGCTTGGGTATGCCTTTTCATGCCAGCATTGCCACGGCAAAATCTGGTGTTGAAGGCTTGGTAAAATCACTGGGAGCCGAATGGGCACCAAACATCCGAATCAACGCCATTGCTCCAACGATTACAGATACCTCTTTGGCTTCAAAATTGCTAAGAAACGAGAAAATGATAGAGAACATCACAGAACGCCATCCCCTAAAAAAATTCCTAAACCCAGAGGAAGTTGCAGACATGGCTGCCTTTTTACTTTCTGATAAAACAGCTTCTATTTCCGGACAAACCTTTGAAATGGACTGTGGTATCGTGAGCTTTAAAATATAAACAACTTAACATTACTTACAAGAGCTTAAAAAAAGTACTAAATTTAAAAATAGAACCACATGTTTAAATTATTCAATAAAACTTCAAAAATGGATAAACTCCAAAAAAAATATGAAAAATTAATGAAGGAATGGCATGCCTTATCAAGTATCAACAAATCTGAAAGTGATAAAAAATATGCCGAAGCCGAAGCCGTTCAGAAACAAATAGAAGCGCTTCAAAAAATTTAAGGATGACATCACCTATCAACATATTCTGGTTTCGTAGGGATTTGAGATTGGATGACAATATTGGGTTTTACGAAGCCTTGAAAAGCAACCATCCTGTACTGCCCATATTTATTTTTGATTCAACTATTCTAAACGACCTTCCCAAAGACGATGCGCGTGTCACTTTTATTTTTGAGACACTACAAAAAATGAGGGATACCTTACAAAAGGAACATCACAGCAGTATCGCGATGTATCATGGCAAGCCTTTGGATATTTTCAAGCAACTAATTGAAGAATACAACATCAAAACAGTGTTTACCAACCACGATTACGAACCCTACGCCAAAGCGCGCGATGCAGAAATAAAAGCACTCTTGTCTAAGCATGAAATTGCTTTCAGAACCTTTAAAGACCAAGTTATTTTTGAGAAAAATGAAGTGGTAAAGTCAAATGGCGATCCGTATGTTGTCTATACGCCCTATATGAAAACTTGGAAAGCACATTTTAAAAATCACGACTTGAAAATATATTACACCAATGAATATCTTGATAATGTGGTGAAGCACTCCAGACTGCCAAACCTGGGTTTATCTGATATGGGCTTCACTGCATCCAATCAAAAAATCGTAGATTACAAAGTTACTCCTACCCTAATCCAAGAGTACGAAGACAAGCGTAACCTACCGGCAAAAGACGCTACCTCACGGTTAGGACCTCATCTTCGTTTTGGAACTGTAAGCATTAGAAAAATGATGAAAAAAGCTGTAGCTGAGAAAAACGAAACCTTTTGGCAGGAGTTGATTTGGCGTGAATTTTTTATGCAAATCTTATGGCATTTCCCAAACACCAAAGACGAGGCCTTTAAAGCTAAATACGATAGGATAGAATGGCGCAATAATGAAGAGGAATTTAAAAAATGGTGCGATGGCAATACAGGCTACCCCTTGGTAGATGCTGGAATGCGTCAATTAAACGAAACTGGTTTCATGCACAATCGCGTCAGGATGCTGGTTGGAAGTTTTTTGTGCAAACACCTACTCATAGACTGGCGTTGGGGAGAAGCTTATTTTGCTGAAAAACTTCATGATTACGAGATGGCCAGCAACATTGGCAATTGGCAATGGGTTGCAGGTTCTGGTGTGGATGCAGCACCTTACTTTAGAATATTCAATCCAACCACACAAATAGATAAGTTTGATAAAAACAAAGCATATATTAAAAATTGGGTGAAAGAATATGGCACTGACAAGTATCCCGAAAAAATGGTGGATCATAAAGAAGCCAGGGAACGCTGTTTAAAAGTGTACAAAGAAGCGCTGAAATAACAACAAATTTCCTCGAGAATTCAAACGTATAAATTTGTACCTTTCAATCGTCGTTTTTAAATAATTGGCTATGCGTTACCTATTGATACTGTTCCTAGCAGGTCCCCTTTTTTCCCAAAACAATCCAAAACAGTTTTTGTTTGTAGGAAATAGTTTAACTTACACAAACAACCTACCTAAGATCTTTGAAAATGTGGCAGCCAATTTTAACGAAACCATAAACACAAAATCCTTGTGCTACCCCAATTACGCACTGGAAGACCATTGGGAAGAGGGCAAACTTCAAAAATTAATAAATACAGGCACATATGATTATGTGATTGTACAACAAGGACCTTCTTCTCAAAATGAAGGGAAACTCATGTTAATTGACTATGGGAAAAAGATAAAGGCTTTATGCTCCAAAAACAACAGTCAATTGGTCTTCTTTATGGTTTGGCCCTCTAAATATTATGCCAATACGTTTGATGGTGTTATACAAAATTACCTTTTGGCCTCCCAAATCAATAAGGCCTTGGTAAGCCCAGCTGGTGAAGTGTGGAAAGCATATGAATTGGAAAACAATCTCGAAAACCTGTATGGAGTCGATGGGTTTCATCCTTCAAAAACCGGAAGTTTTTTATCGGCTCTAACACTAT
Source organism: uncultured Xanthomarina sp. (assembly GCF_963971605.1). Lineage (NCBI taxonomy): Bacteria > Pseudomonadati > Bacteroidota > Flavobacteriia > Flavobacteriales > Flavobacteriaceae > Xanthomarina > uncultured Xanthomarina sp. Next base: position 29,789 of record NZ_CAXATZ010000017.1, on the reverse strand, counting down.
TTAAAACCATTTACCCAGATAAAATCCTTGAAGACCTCTCTTTTCAAAACTCTAAGACATGGGTTGCGGATAAAAGGTCCTATATGGCCATAATAGCTTTAATAGATACCATAACCAGTAAACAGGAACACCCAACAAGTCACAATCAAACAGATTAAAAAATAACGCTGAATAAAACTATTCCATCAAATGACACCTTTTGCTTAATCGGAAAAAAGTGACATGGTCCATCAAAATGTCTTTACAAGGAAAATATAAGATGTAAAATAAAAAAACGGCGTGAAAGAAAGGTGGATATATGGCTTCTTTTTGGTAACAACAACACTGTTCAATTCTATAAAAACTTCCCTATCTGTCTACAGATAGATTCATATCATAAAGAATAACAGCTTTAAAAAACCCTTAGAATTTTATTAAGGAAGACGTTCTATTTTGGCACCTATGGCACGTAAACGTGTGTCTATGTTTTCGTAACCCCTATCTATTTGCTCAATATTGTGAATGATGGAGGTTCCTTTGGCTGAAAGTGCTGCAATCAATAAAGAGACTCCTGCCCTAATATCTGGTGATGTCATGGTAGTTGCCTTTAATTGCGATTTAAAATCATGTCCAATAACGGTTGCCCTATGTGGATCGCAAAGAATGATCTTTGCTCCCATGTCGATCAATTTATCCACAAAAAACAAACGACTTTCAAACATTTTTTGGTGTACCAACACACTGCCTCTGGCTTGTGTGGAAACCACCAAAATAATACTCAATAAATCTGGTGTAAATCCAGGCCAAGGTGCATCGGAAATGGTTAGTATGGAACCATCTATATAGTTTTGTATTTCGTATCCATGGGTATGTGCAGGAATATGGATGTCGTCGCCTCGACGCTCTACCGTAATCCCTAATTTCCTGAACACGTTGGGTATCAATCCCAAATCGTCCCAACTTACGTTGGTGATGGTCAATTCGCTTTTGGTCATTGCAGCCAAACCTATCCAACTCCCAATCTCTATCATATCTGGAAGCATGCGATGTTCTGTGCCACCCAAGCTGTCAACCCCCTCAATAATAAGCATGTTGGAAGCAATACCTCGAATGTTGGCGCCCATACGATTGAGCATTTTGCACAATTGCTGCAAATAAGGTTCGCAAGCAGCATTGTAAATGGTGGTTGTACCTTCGGCCAAAACAGCTGCCATTACAATATTGGCTGTTCCAGTTACCGAAGCTTCATCCAAAAGCATGTAGGTGCCTTTTAACCTTTGGGCTTCCACTCCATAAAAATGGTCTTCCCTATTATATCTAAATTTGGCCCCAAGATTGATAAACCCTTCAAAATGGGTGTCCAAACGGCGTCTCCCTATCTTATCCCCTCCAGGTTTTGGAATATATCCCTTGCCAAAACGAGCCAAAAGGGGACCAACTATCATGATGGAACCTCTCAGCCCTTTTCCATCTTCTTTAAATTCGGCAGATTCCAAATATTCCAAGTTTACTTCATCGGCTTGAAAAGTATAGGAACCAGAACCTATTTTAGAGACTTTAACGCCCAGTTTTTTTAACAGTTCAATGAGTTTATTAACATCTACTATATCTGGAATGTTGTGAATGGTGACCAACTCTGGGGTTAACAATACAGCACATAAAATTTGTAAGGCTTCGTTTTTGGCTCCTTGAGGCTGGATTTTCCCTTTTAATTGATGACCTCCTTCTATTTTAAATATTCCCATACGTTCTGGTTAATAACGTTTTCTTGATCTGTTTGAATTACTTTTTTTATGATGCGATTTTTTGGTGTTTGATGCGTATTTTTTCTTGTTGCGCATCAAACTGGTTGCATCGGTTAAATCTTCATCGGCATTTTTAAGATTGATTTTCCCACCCGAAAGTTCGCGTAAATGGTCAAAAATCACCTCATCCTCTACCGTATCTTTGTTCCAATTTAAAAAACACTTTTTCATGTGGTTCGCAATGGTGTAAATCAAAGCATCCTTCATATCGCCATCTTCCCAAGTACAGGCCACATCTATCATGGTCTTGATATTGTTTCCGTAAAACCTGTACTTAGGATGGTTTTGAGGGTATTTCAACACCTCTGGCCTAGCGTACAATTCTTCTTTTGAGGGTTTTGGGTAGGGCGAATCCACATCAATATCGAAATCTGCCATAATAAATAATTGATCCCATAATTTATGCTGAAAATCTGGCACATCGCGTAAATGGGGTTGTAAATTTCCCATAACCGAAATAATGGCTTTGGCTACTTTATTGCGTTCTTCCTTGGTGTCACGTGATTTGGCATAGTTAATCATTTTCTGCATATGACGTCCATATTCAGGAATAATTAAATGCTCACGTTCTGTGTTGTATTCTAAATTATCTATCAAAATAAATGTGTAGGGTTAAATGTTTGCGCATGAAGTTAATTATGCAAGCGCAAAGTACAAAAAAAAACTAAAGACTAATAACGCCTTCTATTTTTTCTGATACTTCTATATACTTTTCTATAACATGCTCCGGTGTTTCCATTTTTACGCTTATGGAAACACTGGTATAGGTCCCTTTTGTGGATTCTGTGGTTTTTATAACAGCCCCCAAATGATTAAAGAGGTCTTCTAAGGCTACCACCTGGTCTGAATCGGATTTCACTATAAACTTATATAAATATTCCGATGGCCACAAGGAGGTATCATATAATTGAGATTTCAATTTTTCGTAAAAAGCTTTTGTTTTCTTGTTTTCGTTCATTTCCATTATGCTCTTTTTAATACGCTAAAGGGCTAAATACAACGGTTTTGCTGTAAATAACACAAGTATTTTTACAAGGTGTAAAGATACTATTTCCTTCGCATTTTTTATTTAAGATTTAAATTACGAATTTTACAGCTAAAATCTTGCCAATTTTGAACTCGAAAAAAATTGTTATCACTGGAGGACCAGGAACCGGAAAAACATCGTTAATTAACGAACTGATAAAAAGAGGGCATACCTGTTTGGAAGAAATTTCCAGGCAAGTGATCCTGGATGCCAGGCAAGAAGGCATAGAACAGCTGTTTTTAACCAAACCGCTCCTGTTTAGCGAACGCTTGTTGGAAGGTAGGATCAAACAGTATGAAACAGCCAAAAGCATGGACTCGGAAGTGGTTTTTATAGATAGAGGCGTTCCCGACGTTTTGGCATACATGGACTATGCCAATGAAAGCTATCCTGACAATTTTGTAAAGGCATGCCAAAACTGCAAATACCATCAAGTGTATGTATTGGAACCTTGGCAAGAGATTTTTACAAGCGATAGCGAACGCTATGAAAATTTTGAACAGGCCGTCTCCATTCACAAACAACTTTTAAATACCTATAGAAAGTACAATTACAATTTAATTGACATACCTTTCGACACCATTGAAAACAGGGTCGATTATTTATTGGACACCTTAAAAAAGCTGTAATGCAGCATCCTATAAACATATTAGAACGCTATTGGAACTTTACCTCTTTCAAACCCCTTCAAGAAGAAATTATTGAAGCCGTTTTGGAAGGTGAAGATGTATTTGCCTTGCTACCAACAGGTGGAGGTAAATCCATCTGTTTTCAAATTCCAGCTTTGGCCAAAGAAGGCATCTGCATCGTCGTGTCGCCTTTAATTGCCTTGATGAAGGATCAGGTTCAAGCCTTAAAACAAAAAGGCATCAAGGCCTTAAGCATTACCAGCGGCATTACCAGCAACGACCTGGACACGCTTTTGGACAATTGCATATATGGCAACTACAAGTTTTTATATCTCTCTCCAGAACGTTTACAGCAGGAGTTGGTTCAGGACAGGATCAAACAAATGAACGTGAACCTCATTGCTGTAGATGAAGCACATTGCATATCGCAATGGGGAAACGATTTCCGTCCAGCCTATAAAAATATTCAATTGCTAAGACAAATTCAGCCTTCGGTCAATTGTATCGCGCTTACTGCTTCTGCTACACCCAAAGTGGTTGCTGACATTGTGGTGGAACTGGATTTTATACAACCTAAAATCTTTAAGCAGTCGTTTGAACGTAAAAACCTCGCTTACATGACTTTTAACGAGGATGATAAACACTACAAACTGGAAAGCATTTTAAAGAAAAATCCCCAAGCATCCATTGTCTATGTTAGAAGTAGGCATCTAACAGTGGAGATATCCAATTTTTTAAACAAAAAAGGCATTTCTGCCACAACCTATCATGGTGGCTTGTCCAATAAGGTAAAGGATGCACATCAACAAGAGTGGATCAACAACCAAAAACAAGTCATGGTGGCCACCAATGCCTTTGGAATGGGTATAGACAAACCTGATGTAAAAACGGTTATTCACCTGAATTTACCGGAAAGCATGGAAAGTTACTTTCAAGAAGCTGGAAGGGCCGGAAGAAATGGCAACAAAGCCTTTGCCATCATACTAAAAAACAAAAGCGATGAATTATTGGTTAAAAACCAGTTTTTAAACGTGTTGCCTTCAGTAAACGACGTCAAGCACATTTATAGAAAGTTGAGCAATTATTTTCAAATTTCCTATGGCGAAGGCCAAAACACCATTTACGATTTCAATTTCAACGCCTTTTGCAAGACCTATCAGTTAAACAGCCTATTGGCATACAACACCTTGCTACTCCTGGACAGAACGAGTATCATCAGTTTATCCAAACAATTCAATAAAAAAACTAGCCTTCAGTTTGTGATAAGCAACAAAGCCTTATTTGCCTATTTGGAAAAGCATCCAGAAGTAAGTGTGATTGTGAAAACCATTTTAAGGACTTATGGCGGCATTTTTGAAAACGAAATTAAAATAAACCCTTTGTTGATTTCAGATAAAGCTTCGGTTTCAGAAGACAGCTTGTTCGCAACTTTAAAACAGTTGGAAAGGGACCAAGTCATTCAGTTGAGCCTTAGTACTACAGATTCCGAAATCAGCTACCTGCAACCTCGGGAAGACGATAAGGCCATCCATAGGATATCACATTATATAGAACAGCAAAACAGTTTAAAATACCAGCAAGTACACGCTGTAATAGATTATATAAACAATGACAGGCTTTGTAAAAGCGTACAACTGCTTTCATATTTTGGTGAAACCCATGTAAAGGACTGTGGCATCTGCTCTGTTTGCATATCCAAAAACAAGAAACCAAGTGCAGACGATATAACTACCATAAAAAAGAAGCTTTTGACCTTATTGGAATCAGGCGACCTGAGTTCCAGGGAACTTTTGGAACAATTAAACTGCTCTGAAAGTGCTTTAAAAAAAACCCTTCAACTGCTTTTGGAACATCAATTGATTGGTTTAACAAACAAAAACACCTACAAACTACAGACAACATGACAGATTTAAGAATTGTATTTATGGGAACCCCAGAGTTTGCCGTTTCCATTTTAAAAAGCATCATAGAAAATAAATACCAAGTGGTTGGAGTAATTACAGCACCCGACAAACCAGCTGGTAGAGGCCGAAAACTTAACGAAAGTGCCGTAAAAACATATGCCAAATCCCAAGGATTGAACATCTTACAACCCACCAATTTAAAAGACGAAACCTTTCTTGAAGAATTGAAAGCCCTGAGAGCCAACCTGCAAATAGTTGTGGCCTTTAGGATGCTACCGGAAGTGGTCTGGAAACTCCCAAAACACGGTACCTTTAATTTACATGCCTCTTTATTGCCAGACTATCGTGGGGCAGCACCTATTAATTGGGCCATTATAAATGGGGAGACACAAACAGGTGTGACCACTTTTTTTATAGACGATAAAATAGATACGGGAGCCATCATCCTGCAAAAAACCGTTGCAATTGATGCCAAGGAACATGCTGGACAGTTGCATGACAAGCTCATGCATGCTGGAAGCGAACTGGTTTTGGAAACCATTAAATTGATAGCATCCGGGGAAGTGACCACACAAGCCCAACCCCAAACCGAAGGCACTAAAACCGCTTATAAATTGAACAGGGACAACTGCAAAATAGATTGGACAAGCAACAAGGAACAGATTTACAACAAAATAAGGGGCTTGAGCCCCTATCCAGGAGCCTGGTGTTATTTACAAAATGGCGAAGACCAATTGGATATTAAAATACATGCTTCAGAAATAGAAAAAGAAACGCACCAGTTACCCATAGGAGCCATTGTTACTAACAAAAAAGAGATAAAAGTGGCCGTAAATGGAGGCTATATCAAAATTTTGGAAATAAAGCTGCCAGGAAAGCGACATATGGATGCCCAATCACTTTTAAATGGATATGCATTCAGCGAGTCGGCAAAAATGCTCTAAACCCTTATTCTTACTGATTTTTTCAAAAACATCGACAAAATGCACTGTCTTTATTAACAAATGTATGAAGTTATTAACAATATGGTGTATTTCCCTTGCTATTACTTGCATGGTTTGATAATCCGTATAAATTTGTAAAGGATTTAACAAAAAAAATGTTTAACCAACAATTTATTAATAATTAAAATTTAAATTATGAACAAATCAGATTTAATCGATGCTATGGCAGAACACGCAGGAATTACTAAAGCAGCTGCAAAAAAAGCTTTAGAGTGTGCGTTAATTGAAATTGAAGGAGCTTTACAAAAAGGTAACAGAGTTTCTTTAGTTGGATTTGGATCTTGGTCAGTATCTAAAAGAGCTGCAAGAGAAGGAAGAAACCCTCAAACAGGAAAAACTATAAAAATTAAAGCTAAAAACGTTGTAAAGTTTAAAGCTGGATCAGATTTATCTAATGCTGTTAACTAGTTTTTTACTTCTTTAATATCCAAAAAGCCTTCCAATTACGAGAAGGCTTTTTTTATTTGTACTGTTTGTAGTTAATAAAAAAATTATTACATTTAATTACTAATCCTAACAAGCTATGATTACAATCAAACCAAAAAAAGGTGATTTGTTAATAGCAGAACCATCCATTATAGGAGATTCTTCTTTTAATCGCTCCATCGTATTATTAGCAGATCACACACCTGAAGGCTCTATCGGTTTTATTTTAAACAAACCTTTAGATTATACCATTCAAGATTTAATCCCCGAATTAAAGGCCAATTTCAAGATTTACAATGGAGGCCCTGTTGAACAGGACAATTTATACTTTATACATAAAGTCCCGGAATTGATTCCCAACAGCATAGAGATTTCCTTGGGTATATATTGGGGAGGCGATTTTGACAAGGTGGCCGAACTCATTGCCAATAACGAATTACAAGAAAACAACATTCGTTTTTTTCTCGGGTATTCCGGTTGGGATGCCAACCAACTGGATGAGGAATTAAAAACCAACTCTTGGGTGGTTAGCGAAAACATCTATAAAAAAGCCATTATAGAAAAAGATTACCAGTTTTTCTGGAAAGAAAAAATGGTGGAACTTGGTGGCGAATACAGCATCTGGTCCAATGCGCCAGAAGACCCTAGTGCCAATTAAGCCAACAGCCTAATTTTCACCTGTAGTTTTTGAAGCAAGTTCTTGGCAACCTGGTTGTTATAGGCTTTCTTTCTGTAATTGCTCACAGGTTGTATGCCTACTATAACATTGGTAACAAACAATTCATCTGCTTTTTGTAGTTCAAATGGGGAAATGGAAGCTTCTTCCAAAGTATACTCTGGAATTTGTTTGATAATTTCCATCAACTGTTTTCTCATAACACCTTTCAAACATCCATCTGCCAATGGCGGTGTTTTTATGACCTGGTCCTTTACCAAAAAAATGTTGCCGTTCAAGGCCTCCACAACCTGTTTGTTTGTATTTAAAACAAGGCAATTGTCCAATTTGTTCTCACTGGCATAAATACTGCCTACCACATGCAAGGCTTTGTTGTTGGTTTTTAAGGTAGAAAGCAACCCGGGTGACACATAAAAATCCTTGTACAAATCCACATGGTATGCATTGTCGTTTAACAAGTAAAAGTCTGATGCCAGTGGCGCTGCCACTATCATAAAATCCACATCATTCGTTTTGGGAAGGTACAAACCCCCTTCTTTTCTGCTTACATACAACTTAACACGTACCGAACGGTCCTGCAAGCCATTGGCCTGAACCGTTTCAAGTATCTGTTCTTGTAAATATTCCATGGTAAAATGCATCGGGATTTCCATTCTAAGGATGCGCATGGAAGCCATAAGTCTAAAATAATGGTCTTCCCAGAAAAAAATAGCTCCATGGGACACTCTAAGGGTCTCAAAAAGAGCATCGCCATAATTAAAGCCTCTATTGTTAATTGAAATTAGTTGATGTGAACCTGTGAGTGTACCGTTGTAATTAACCATAAAAAATCCCGAAATAAATTCGGGACAAATATAAGTTATTAATGTAGAAAAAACCTAAGCAGAACCCAATACCTGTTTTAAATCCGATATCTGGTTTTCCCATAGCATTTTAGCCTCTTCCACTTCATCGGCTTCACTGAAATCGGTCACTATGATACTAACATCTTTGGTGATTTCATCTACTTGAATCTTTATTTCAAAATAATAGGACGGATTGTCGTCTGCCAACCATTTAAACTTGATGCGTTCTCCACTTTTTTTACTGACAAGTTTGGCCTGTTCTTCCACACCATCCCAAATAAACTTGAAAAGCTCTCCACGGGAATTGACATTTTCGGCAAACCACTCCGATAAGCCAGAAGGTGTGGAGATATATTGGTAAAGTAATTGAGGTGAAGCGTGAATGGGAAACTCCATTTCATATTTTATTTTTTCGTCCATCGTAACATGTTATTTATAGCGCTCAATATATACATTAATTAATAAGTTTTAAAACTATTTTTTAAAAATAATTAATGCTAGGAATGTTTGCTCTCTTTAAATTTGTTTTTATATTTGCAGCCGTTAAAAAGAAGAGTTCCTATAATTTGGGAAGGGTACTTTTTAAATTGTGAAGCCTTTTAGTGGAAGCTTAAAAAAAACTCCATTATATGGCAACCCAAACCACATGTCCTTAGCATGTATCATGGCGAGGTAGCTCAGATGGTTAGAGCGTCGGATTCATAACCCGGAGGTCTCGGGTTCAATTCCCGATCTCGCTACAAGTTTAAAAGCCTAGCACGAAAGTGCTGGGCTTTTTTTATGGCTTGAGTTCGTGCTCGCACGATAACGAAAAGTCATAAAAAAAGCCCAAAAACGCATCAGCGTTTAGGCTTTTAAGGTTGTAAGCACTCCCCCAAAGGAATCAGCGAAGCTAATTCCCCTTCAAACAACCGTAAAAAAATTATCAAACGCGTCAGCGTTTAGGCTTTTAAGGTTGTAAGCACTCCCCCAAAGGAATCAGCGAAGCTAATTCCCCTTCCAAGAATCGAAAAAAAGTTACCAAACACGTCAGCGATTAGGCTTCTAAAAACTAACTTCCAACCAAATGAATTACACTATTCGTAATTTGAAAACCTAAGAAAATATTTATTTTTTGGTCACTTGACAATTAATCGTAGAAAATTTAATTTTCGTTTATGTTTAAACACCATACTTCCCTTCTTGAATTAAAATGAGCATGACCAGCTAGCTGTTTTTATATAAATCCATTAAATTAGTCGGGTATATGTAATAAGAAAACCAAAACAAACACCTACTTGGTAATACATTCAAAAAATATACCTAAATAATAAGTTATAAATAACCTAAAATAGCCTTAGTTCAGGGCAAGACATATAGAGCAAAAACAACAGAATGAACAAAAATATCATTGCAGTACTACTTATTTTATTAGGGATCAACCTAATAAAATCACAAGATGTTGAACAAATACTAATCGGCACCAAACATTCGCTTTGGTCTAATATCTTAAATGAAAATAGGGAGTATTGGGTAAGCCTTCCTGATTCTTATAAGGATCAAAAATCATCCTACAAAACATACCCAATACTTATAGTGCTTGACGGAGATTCACACTTTAAGTCCATAGCTGGAATGGCAAACTACATGAGTTCCGATGCATATAGAAGCTGGAAAATTCCAGAGCTGATTGTAGTTGCTATTCAAAATGTAGATAGAAGAAGGGACTACACTCCAGACAAAATCATCACCGTTAGAGAAAACAATTCAGGTGGTGGAGATCGTTTTCTTGGCTTTTTGGAAAATGAACTTTTACCCGAATTGGACCAAACCTATAGAACTGCTCCCTATCGAATCCTGTTTGGGCATTCTTTGGGAGGCTTACTGGCCACTCATGCTTATATGAAAGAAAAAACAGGTTTCAATTCCTATATCGCGGTCGATCCAAGTTTTGGAACATGGGATTCAGAAACCATGGACAAAAAGTTAGATTCCCTTACAGATCAGTCATTCAAAAGATTCCTGTACCTAGCCACTGCCAATTGGGGTAAAAGAAATATTAGAAATCGGGACCGCCATGTAAGATTGTACGAATCATTGAACAGCAAATGCAAAGGCGAATTACCGGCAAAACTGGAATACTTTCCTAATGAAAGCCATAGCTCAGTGCCAATTATTGCTTTTCATAACGGAATCTCCACAATTTTTGAAGGCTATGGAATTTCCTATCGTGATGTGGAAGATAAAGAGCAACTAACCCAACATTTCAAAACACTTTCCAAAAGACTCTCCTGGCATGTTCCTCCTCCAGAACATCTTGTAAACCAATTAGGCTACAGAACGCTACAAAGTGAAAATGATAAAGACAAATCCAAGGCATTGGAATTCTTCATCATGAATGTGGAAAATTATCCCAAGTCACCAAACTCCTATGATAGTTTGGGGGAAGCTTATGAAACAGTGGGAAATACCGATAAAGCAATTGACAACTATAAAAAATCCTTAGAACTGGACCCAAACAATGAGCGCGCCAAAATAAAAATAAAAGAATTAAGTAAGAGCTAATAAAACACATTGGTAACAGACTGATATATTGCAAATCCAAGTGTTTCTATAACAGCTAATATACCGTGCAAACCACTTATATTTGGAAAAAGAACAGCTCCTTAAATCATTCAACACTTACTTAAAACCTGGTCACAATCAGTAAAAACTTGTTTTGGTGTTGCAAACAGTTATACATTAAAAACACCCACTTCCACCATAAATAAAACCCTTAAATCCATTCCACAAACAGCATGCTTTCCTATAGCCCTGTTTTCTTCACCAAAATTTCCTAACTTGGTAACTCTTTTAATGTGTAAAAAGTTACTATGAAAAATCACTATCACTTAATTATTGCCGGTGCAGGTGGCATAGCTGAAGCTGCTGGTCTTATTTTGGCCGAGTGGAGCGCCGTAACACCTACCATTTACATTGGCGACAGGGACTTGGAAAAAGCCCAAAACGTTGCGCAATGGATCATGAACGGGACTACCAAGGCTTGTAAGGTACAGGCCTTTTATTTGGATGCCAATTCCATCAGTGATGACATGGGCCGCATTTTTGAAAAAGGCGATGCCCTACTCGATTGCCTGCCTGGCAGTTTGGCCCCAAATATGGCTCGCATGGCCAAAACCTACAAGCTCTGTTATGCCAACCTAACCGAATATGTGGCTGAAACCAACCAAATTATCCAACTGGCCAAAGACGCCCAAACCGGATTCGTACTACAAACGGGATTGGCTCCTGGCTATATAGATGTACTGGCCCATCACATGTTTCAAAACTTCTGCAAAAAACATAAAGTCGAACAAGTGGATACCTTGGAATTAAAAGTGGGCGCCCTTACCAATCATGCCATAGCCCCTCATTATTATGGCTTTACCTGGAGCCCTGTTGGTGTGGCTACGGAATACCTTAAAGACTGTATCGTCATACGGAATTATAACAAAACCTCCTTACCGGCACTCTCCGAGAGAGCCTATATCATCATTAATGGTATTGGTTACGAAGAAGACCTGACTTCGGGTGGCGCAGCAGATTTACCCGATGCCCTCAGTGGAAAGGTAAAACACCTGGATTATAAAACCCTAAGACACCCTTTACATTATACTTGGGTCGGGAAACAATTAAAAACTTTGAAAAACAGCAAAGACCCCATTTCGGGATTGCAAGAAATCATGCAAACAGAAATCCCACATATCGAAGACGATCAAATTGTTCTCTATGCGGCAGTTGCAGGTAAAGACGCAACAGGAAAATTTTATCGACAGGAAATAGCCAAACACATCAAACCCCAACAAATAGGAAAACATACCCTAAGGGCCATTCAAACCAGTACAGCAACACCCTTAATACAAGCCATTGCATGGCTATTGGATAGCAAAACCAAAGGTGTGGTCCTTCAAAGCCAATTGGATGCGACTGCTTTTTTAAAGGGTGACTTTGTAAAACGTGTTTATGGGGAGATCAAATAATTCCTTTAACTTCACATATCTTAATTCATACGGTGGTTTTCGCTCTTGCTCATATCACGAAGTAGCGGTTTTAAAAGTATCCTTCATACTGCCATGCCTAACGTCAGACAGATAATGAAGGAGCGCCATTCCAGAAGGTTAATCCTAAAAAATGGTCATTAAGGTACATGTCTCTATAAATTATTGTATCATCAGCTTTTTTATGGTTTTTGATTGGTTGCCATGCAATTCCAAAATGTACATCCCAGGAGTTAAATCCATATGTAGTTCATTGGTCCCTGGATGCAATGTCTGTACCATGATTAATTTACCATCAATTCCATAGACATTCATGTATTGATATTGTGTGTTGTTTGCCAAGAAAAATATGCCCTTTGTGGGATTTGGATAGATACTTACATCTTGTAATTGAGATGTATCTACACTTAAAAATCCACAATTCACAGGATCATAAAACACCAACCCTAAAGTATTTATATCGTTTTGGTGCACAATCACATTTTCAGCATCTGCTAGCGTGTTGGGCAAATTGGTTTCATCCCAACAATTGTTTAATGCCATGATATCGTTTGGGGTATTGTTATAAAGCGCATAGGTTGTACCTCCGTTTCCGTTGTTGGCAAACACATTCTGTCCCACGTTTCCAGTTCCATCCCCTAAATTTATAGAAGCTTGGCCAATAACGGTGATTCCCCAAAGATTTCCCCGTATTTGATTGCCACTGGCAATAACATCCATTCCTGCGGAAGAGGTATTTAATGAAATACCACTACCTCCCAAATTTGGATTGTTTTGCGTGTCGTTGTTTTCAATTTGATTGTTCCTAATATAAGCAAAAGAATTGTTTCCCAAAATGGTCAAACCATAACGGTTATCAATAATGATGTTGTTATCAATTACTGCATTGATCTGTCCTCCAACAAAATTGGAGACAGCAATGCCACCTACCATATCCAAATCACGATCCCCAATAATGGTGTTTTGCACTATTTGCAAAGGGTCAGTCGCTAGAGTGGTCCCAATGTTTATTTGAGGCCGGTTGGAATTGGCCTGGTTATTTCCTTCTATATAATTGTTAAAGATATAAGGTGAGACGGCACTATTGGCACCAGAGCTAATGGCTGGCGTGTCATTAAAGCTAATGGTGTTATTTGTTATTTGGGCCATCCCTCTAGAAAGTGCTATAACCCCTCCAGTGGCAGCTCCAGAAACATTGTTTGTCAATAAACAGTTGTTTATGCTAAAGTTTTCCGTAAGCACACGCAAACCTCCTCCATATTGTATGGTGGCATTTTCAATCTGAATGTTTGAAAACTCTTCAAAACGAAATCCTTCATAAGGCAGAGCTGGATCTATAGCTGTAATGGTTGCCTGGTTTGCACTAACTTGAAATGTACCTAAAACGGTAATGAGAATGTCTGCTCCAATCTCCAAAGTCGCATCTGTGTCTATTAAAAAGGTGTCTGTGGCAGAAATGGTTAAATCTGCTATTAAGGTATAGGTTGTACCACTTACTGATATAGTGGTAGGACTTGCAGCCACTAAATCGTTTAAGGTAAAGGTACTTCCTGTGTCTGGTGTGGTATAACCTTGTGCTGAAACCATCGCAAAAACACAGATGGTTGCTATACAGTTGAGTAATAATTGTTTCATAAATAATAAAATTTTAATGTTTTGGTAAAATTACACAAAAATAATAGGAAACTTATGTCGCTTCATTAAACGATGGTAAAATCCACTTAATTCATATGATAGCATAAGGATTAATTATAACTTCCAAACCTAATTCAACTGTAAGCATTCTAAGCCTAAGCTTTTGTCTACTCCCTCAAAAGAATGATGGGATTATGAAGCTCTAATCCAATATTCAACATCTTATTCTAGGTTTTGCTTTAGCTATGAAAACTATTCTAAAATAGTTATATTAGTAGTAAAACCATATTTTAAAAACATCATGGAACTAAAAAATATTTTTGTTGCCGCCTTATTTTTTCTTGTACTTCTTACCTCATGTACTTCCTCAATGACACCTAGTCAAGTAAACAATACGCTACCTACCTTAACAGAATCTATGTATTACAATCAAACACAAGCTTCAGCTGCCACAAAAAACAATACTTGTAAGATATTGGTAAAAGGAAGGACTTATGCAGCTCCAATTGGGTTTACCGTTAAGAATGATTTAAAAAATGCTGCCAAAGGCATAGACGAATGGGTGGAATTAGATGGAGGCAACGCTTATGTGTTTGTAAATTATAAATGGCTCACCGTTAATGATGATGGAGCAACCCAACTTTATATCGATTTTAATACCATGAGATGTGAATAATAATTAAAAATCAACTTGCAATTAGCAACTTTAAAATTATCTCGCCAATTTCTGAATCTAGATCGTTATTCTCTTCATTCAAAACAGACACAAACCCCATTTTACACTGATGGTCGATTTTTAATATACCCGCTTGACCTACAGAGTAATCATCAGTCTCAAAAACTTGAAACCTGTTGGTTTTAAAATCACCAGGGTAAAGTAGCATTGCTTTTTCTGCATTCCAAAACCTACAATAGGCATACATCTGTCTTAAATCATCCACGGATGCTGAGTTTCTTTGAGGCCGTTTCCATTTGGTGTCAATAACATAGGTTTTATTACCCTTTCTCAAAACAATATCAGGACGTAAACTATTATTGCCCCAAAACGATCTGGATTCTTGACCTGAAACTAACATATCAGTTTTATAACTAGCTTTTTGTACTTGCTTTAACACATACTGTTCCCAAAGTTCATTCATATCAAACAAAAGGGACAGCATTTTTTCTTTTCCATTTGAAATATCAGGAGAATAATTTAAAATGATTAACCTAGCCAATTCGAATGCTTCTTTATAACTACTGGTTTTTCTGTTTAACTTAATGGTATTTAATTGCTGTGCAGTAATGGTTTCGTAATCTACTTCTGGAAAGTTTAATTCAACTCTACTTGCAACATCCTGTAAACTAGTTCCTTTTGTAAACTGACTAACAATGGATAAGGCTTTTTGCAATACTTGATGTAAAAAATGATTGCTGTCATACACTTGATGGGTAGTATAAAACCGTTCTTTGTGTATCACGTTATGCCTTAGGTGTCCTGCAAATTCAAGCTTGCCTTTTAATGCTTTTGTATTGTGGGTTTGTCTTCTATATTTTTTAATTAACCCTTTCCTCACTAAGCCTTCTACTTCCAACAAAAACAATTCAAAATAAACTTCTAATAAATTAAGATGCTGTCTTCTTACATGTGCTGCTCCATTGGTTTCGGCTTTGAGCTTCCCACAAGCTTTTAACATTTTAATTAAAACACCTTTCCACTTTCTATCGTCATCCTCTTTATCTGCTTTTGGATGGATTTCTATGGTTAAACCATCAACTTGAATAACCCCTACATACTGATTGAACTTAACACCTTTCGCAATGGGTTCAAAATAATTGCCATTGTGATATTCATTAAGTTTTAACAGCGCGTCTAAATGTATTTGCTTAAAATTTTGCTCTCCAACGAACAGACGCTGATGTTCAAAAACGGATATGGTTTTATGCTTTATCAATTATTCCTCTTTGTTGATTGGATCTCCCAATAAAAGTTGTACGGCTTCCATAACAGAAGTTTCATCCACTCCTTTTAACACAAAACTTGGCGTTTTAAAATCGTTGGCATTTTCGTATTCAAATTTGGCAAATGTTATGTTTTCATTTTTTACTTTCTCAACAAACCCCTTCCCTAGCACTAATCCTATTTTACCATAATCGCCATAAAAATATTCTTGTAATAAAGGCACAATTTTATTGTTAAATGCATTGGCTAATTTTTGTTCTGTATCTACTCCTACAAAATAAGAATGCCCAATGGTATGATCTCTATCTATTAATAATTCAATGCGTTGATTAATCTTTTCCAATACTTCTGAAAGTTTAACTGCACCGACTGTTTCCTCTTGAATAACGGAATAATCTGGCATCATCTCTTTAAACTCAAAACGACGACGCAAAGCTGTGTCCAGAGCTTCAACACTTCTATCTGCCGTGTTCATTGTGCCATAAATATCTAGGTTAGATGGCACACTAAATTCTTTCTTGGAATATGGCAGTTTAATGCTTAATTCATTTTTTGCTCCTTGACGTTTGTCTATTTCAATGAGGGTAATCAACTCCCCAAAAATAGCAGAGACATTTCCTCTATTGATTTCATCAATAAAAATGGCGTACCTATGTTCTGGATCATTTTTCGCTTTAATGCATAAACTCTTAAACACACCATCTTCAATGGTGTAGCCTAAATCTTTAGTGTCTTCTGCATCGTCTTGAGGTAGTATAGGCTTAATGCCTTCAATAAAATCTTCATAAGCGAATGACTGATGAAAGGTTACAAAGTCATAATGCTTTATAATTTTATCAGGATCAGGATTGTAATTTGTTACCGAATCCTTTAAATCGTATAACTCTGGAGCCAATTCCTCAACATGGTCTTCTAATATTTCCCAATAGGAATCCTCCGTTTTATTGAAAATTAAAGGCTGTTGTCTATTCGTAACATTTACATACTTACATTCATTAATGGTATGACTTTGCAGCTGTCCCCAAATGGTTGGTCTTATTGTTTTTGAATTTGATAAACTTGCTTTTCTCCGAACCCAATCATGCTCAAAAATATCAGAGACCTTTGCCTTCTTAAGGTCTAATAAAACAATGGCAATGACCTGCCACCAAGAACAACTACTCACAACCGTTTCAAAATGTTGCTCTTTTGAAATAGAAGTTTCCTTTAACGTATATGTATCAAACAACCGGTCTTTTAAATAAAAGGTTTTTCCCGTTCCTGGAGGACCGTAAAATATTTTATTGGTGGGCATTATACGATTAGACTTGGTACTTGAATAAATTATATCCATGTGAATGTTTTTAGAGCTATGGTTAAAATTTAGCAAAGCATTAAACTCTTCTTCAGTAGCACTAAAATTTGTGCCTTGATTTCCCGCTTTAAAATTGGAAAACACGGGATTATCTTTTATATCTTCCCATAAAACAGGATTGTCTGCAAGATATTTAGTGATCTTTATCTTAACACGATCAGTGTCTTCACTTTCGTCTTGATTTAAATAATATTGCTGCTCAAAAGCTTCTTCCTTAAAAACACCAACTTCCGAAGTTACCTCTGCTAATGCATAACATCCTGACTTATCTCCTGTTTGCCATAAAATAACTTGATCACCAATTTTTATTTTGTCTTTATGTGCTACAACTTTCCAGCTTTTTAAATGTGCAGCTTTTAAGGCATTGGTTATATTATAGATGTTTGGATTACCTTGAAATATCCAATAGCTAGGTTCTTGATAATCAAATTTTTCTTTTAAAAACTTAAGATAATTGTTCTTACCTAGTATAGCTTTTGGAATTCCGTTACTGTTTTTGGCATCGTACTCAACAAATTCTGGGTTTTTTTCACGCTCTTTTTTACTCAATAAAAATAGAATGGAACTTACTAAACCATTAATATTTGTTGGATCCACTAAAAAGAAATCCAGATCATCAAAATAACTGTTAATCTCATCCAGTCTATCTTCAATACTTTTGTTGGAATGTCCTAGATAAGCACGATAAGACTCGAATGTATTGGCATTTAACCATTTGGCGAAATCTTTTTTTACATCTCTTAACCGTGTTTCATATTGTTGCCATAAAGCATGACTCCAGGAAAAGTATGCTTTAGTATCTGGTTTTGTTTTTATAATCTCTTTATGAAATCTAGAAACTGGTGTTTTATTGGTATAATCTATTCCAAGCTTGGTAGCAATAACGTGTAGGGCATCTAATTTAAAAACGTTTAAGCAATTAAAATTACCATATAAAAAAGCTATTTTCCATTTATAGGCATGTCCTAAGTCTATAATATCTATAGCCTCTAAATTATTGGCTTGAGATGCCTTAGCTATTTTAATAAGTATACTTTTTATGGTATTAAAAGCTTCCTCCTGCGTGTTCCCATATTTAATGTGCCAAGCATATTCACCATTGTTGGTTCTGTTGCTAGCTTTGTCTGTTGTAGAGTTTTCAGCCATTTTATATATGCCAAACTTATAGGAACTACCACCTCTTATATCTCCTAAGCTCTTTGTTTTTTGCTCCACCCAATAACAAAACGAATCCTCCCTATCTAAATTGGTATAGTCCTCCAAGACCATTTGCTCCAACTTTTCAATGGGCCAAGTGTCTAGAAAGTCTTGTTTTAGTGTAAATAATTTGTCGTGCATTTTTTTATTTTCTTTCTTAACCAAATTAAACCCATGACGCTCCAAAACATCAAAACACTCACTTCCTTTCCCTACTTTAAAATTAGGCTCTACGTCTTTACCTTCTGCATGAAAGTATGCATAAGCCATTATAGCTGGTGGTGGATATGTTTTCCCATTATAAAGCACATCATAAGTGGTCGATGGCCTAAAACCACTGGGATAGCTTTTGCTATCCAAGTCTTTAATGGCTTTTAGGATGTGTTCTTTGGTTACTTTATTGAATAGCATATTTTATGATTACTTAAATTCTTTAATTATATATTTTTCAAAGCCAACACCTTTGCAACCTGGTGCTTTATCTCTCATAAAATACAATCCTGATTCTGTGGAAATCTGAAGCTGTACCTTACCATTATCTGGTCTGATGTAAAAACTGTTTTGTGGAAACTCAAAAGTGCCTCTGGGAATACATAACCAATAAAAGCTGCTTTTCTTTTTTAGAATTAAATGCAAATCGTTTTTAAATAATTCAATGGGAATATCAAACCACCAAACTGGAACAGTAGTATTGATATTTGAAAACCGTGTGTTTCTTGTGGTTAAACTATACTTATTTTGGTCTTTGTTAATAATTGCTATTGCATCAGTTTTACTTATATGAGTGAAATCCCTATCTATTGGTCGTGGATCGTTCAATATATTTTCATCAACTATTTCTTTTTCGTCAAATATTTCTTCTTCTTCTATTTCTAAATCAACATCCTTAGTCTTACTATTATCTAAGACATCATTTAAATCCTTAATCTTGTTGTTTTGAATTAGGACAACAATTAATAAAGCAAAAATTATAATGTAAGGTATAAAATCAGACATATTCATTTAATTCATTTATTTCATTTTCATTTATTTAAGCACTCCAATCACTATATTGCCCTTCGGCTTGTTCCATAATTTCTTGGAGGATCTCGTTAAGTTTATTAATGGATATTTTACCTCTCAATTCTTTCTTTACTGCAAGTCTAATAGAGGCTTTCGCGTTTTCATTTTTGGTCCAATCCAATTGTAAATTTGACTTCACTGCTTTAACAATAGCATGAACTATGTCCTGAATAGGTCCTTTTTCTTTTATAATGTCTTGTTTGGCTGCCAGATTATCATAAAAAGCCAATTCTTCTTCGCTTAACCCTAATTCTTCCGATCGTTTATCATCATTTTGGAGTTCCTTGGCACATTCTACCAATTCAGCTATGGTTGCGAAACTGTCTAATGCATTGTTGTGATATTTTTCAATCACCTTTTCCAATTCTTCTTTGAGAGACGTGTATTTTTTAATATTTTTGTGAAGGCGCAATTTAATCTCATCTTTTAGGATGTTATTAATCAACTCAATCTTTAAGGTATGTGCATCTTTCACTTTCTTTGCTCCCAATAAAAAGGTTTCATCCAGTATGGAAATATCAGGTTTTTCTATTCCTCCCATAGCGAATACATCAACAATATCATCGGAATCGATACTTTGACTAATGAGTTCTTTTATCTTTTCTTTTTGTTCGCTTCTGCTAGACTTTACCGATTTCACATTGCTAACTGCTTTAGACACATGCTGAATAAACAAAACATCTACTGCTGCATCTTGAATGGTTGGTTGACTTTTTTCAATGAACAACAAACCTGATAATTTCTTTTCAGCCAACATAAAATTATTGGAATCTTCATCATATTTAATCACAGCATTTACAGCTAGTTTTACCAGCAGCACTTTATCGGCATCACGCAAACGTTTCCAATCCGAATGCGTTATGTTATCAGGAATAAAGGTTTTACAAGTTTCTATTTGGTTGAAAAACAACCCTAAAGCCTGTTCAATATCAATGGTTAGTTTGCCATGTCCTCCTCCTTTGGTGTACTTTTCGGTTGCCGATTTTAAATTATCGCCAATTCCTATATAATCTACAATAACACCATTTTTCTTATCCTTAAACACACGATTGGTTCGTGTAATGGCTTGCATCAAATTATGACCATTCATTATTTTATCTACATACAAGGTATTTAGTTTTTAGAGGAGAGCCTAAAGATAAAAAAACTTAACAAACTAAAATGTAGTTCCTTATTAATTGAGAGTTATTTAATCAAAAATCTAAGCTATTTTGCTGTCTATACTATAATCAATAACAATCACATTTATAATCAAAAATATACTTATGGAAGCGTTCGCCAAAGGACCTCCCTAGGTCGTAATATCCATAATAAAAAGCGTCCCAATAGGTTTTTGAAATCCCACAAAAAATATAGTCTTTGCCATAAAGACTATAGTCGTTGGTTTTTATATTGGCTATAACGGCCAAGGTTCCATCAACATCATAACAAGACACACTTTTTAACCAGGAAGAGTCTATTAATTGATAGGAACTTACCGTCCCTACTTTTCTACCCTCGCTTTTAACAAAATCCACAAGATCTGTACAAGACACCTCTTGAGAATACATATTTGCAGATATGCATAAAAAGAGACCTAGAAAATATTTTAATAAATGTTTCATATGTTGGTTTTTTATTTTCTCATATCTTCAACCAAACGGTAGGTTGCATGACGCATAAATTCTTCCAAAATGTCCTTTTCAACAATGACATAGCCTTCTTTTTCCTTTTCTATACGTTTCATGCGCTCTTTAAAGGATTCACTAATTTCACAACCTTTTCCTTCAGCACAAGGAGCATAATGAAATTTATATGTTCCCGCAAACTCATTATTGTCTATAAGCACCACTTTAAATTCCACAACTGCACCATATTGCTTGTAAGGGTCTTCCAACAACCCAGTCTTTCCTTTATCGGTATAATATTCGTTGGTTTCATATATAACTTTCCTATCCAGTTTAATTAATTCAATGATTAAATCTGTATCGGTTTTGGTCTTTAATTTAGCATAATCAACCGTATTTTCGTTATTGGATACTACTTGGTTGAACAGGTTCCTGTCGCGTACTATAAAACCATTGCTTAAAAGCTCTTTTTCTATGGCACTATACAAATAACTAACATCCTCTTCTTCAGTGGTTTGAGAAGACATACTTGGTGTTCTTAAAACAACTTTAGGTGAAGGGTTGCTTTTAAGAAAAGTGGACAATCTATCGGTAGAAAATATTTCATTTTCTGAAGGTTTAAACTTAATATATTTTGTGGTACACCCAAGAGTTAATAACATCAATACAATAACAGTAACTTTTTTCATTGGTTTTAGGTTTTTAATTCAAAACCAAACTTACCAAGTTTTGATATATTATCCTTACGGAAATCCGTAAACAAAAAACACCCTATTTAAGCGTGCCTGTATTTCCTTTTTAACAAAACCTAATCTTAAAACCACTGGTCATTTATTTTTTTTTACAGGCTCGAAAAAAACACTCAAAACCAATCCAATCCCCACCACAACATCCACAAGATTCCATAAAGTCCTGCCTAAGGCTATTTTAACAAAAGGTTGGAACAGCAAAGCCAAAGCAACAAACACAAAAGCTTCGGTTTTATTTCCCTTTTGATGGGCCTGATAGGCTAAATACCCAAAAACAGCAAAACTTACAAAACGTACAAATTGATAATACCCGTAGGGCATGTCTAATAGGCAGAGAAATAAAAGTATGACCAGAATGATTTTTAATGCTTTCATTTACTTGCTTAAAGTTAATCTCATTCAAACAAAACTACTGGATTTATATTAAAATAACTTCCGGTTTCCAACCTATAATAACTTGACATAGCTTTAATGCTGATAACACCTTCCATTACTATTTGTTGTATTCCGTTTACATCTATTGCCTGCTTTAGTTCTACCAGTACACTGCGTAGCTGAGCTTGAGCTATTAGAAGCTCTTGAGGAACTTTGATTGCTAGAAAAATGAGAGACTTGTCTGTTGCCAGAGGCTGTTCTTGTTGGGGGTTTACATACAGAACAGGGATCGTATCCATATTGAATAGCATCTTTTAAGTCTACCCGATATTTAGATTTGCTTAGATACCTACAAGACTCTTGATGATATTTTTCACCTGTTTTGGTGGTAAACACGTCTTGTGAGAAACTTAAAGAAGTAAGCCCAAAAGCTAAGAGGAATAATACTATTTTAAAAGGCTTCATAGCATAATCTAATTCATGTTAAACTCCAAAAAAACAGGTAAATGATCGGATATTTTTCTTGCTGCTGCTAAATTTTCACAGGTAGCAATATAATCCAAAACTCCTGAATTGACAAAAGCTATATTTTTAGAATAATAAATATTATCAATAGCATGGCTTAGGTAGTTGTTCTGTAAACATTCCCATTTTAAAGTTGTTTTAAAATCTCTCAAAGCTGGATTAAAGCCTTGCTGATAAAGATCGTCCCAAATAGCATGTCGTTCGTTCAAATTAAAATCCCCTACTATAATGATATTATTAGAATAAAATCGTTTTGGATAATCTTTTTCAACTAGTTTACTTGATAATTAATTAACGTATGATTGTATTTTTCATACCCCTTACATTATCAAATTTAAATTTCACAACAGTATCTAAATTTTTTCTTTTAATTTGAAGTTCCAATTGATTTTTTTCTTTAATTAATGTGTCTCCAACTTTAATGAAGTCATATAGCTCTTTTCTTTCATGTAATAGCTCTAACTCAAAGTTGTTTCCATCAAAAAATATGGTAATTTTATACCTACCATGATTAAATTTATCGTAAAATTTATTAATTACTGTACCATAATATGATTCTACTCTAACTTCATCAACTATTTGGTAAAAAGATTCTTCCTGTGATTCATAGTTTCTATAAAAGAATATTATGGTAGTAATCATCCCAAATCCAATAAGGATAAAAAATATTTTTTCTTTTTTTATCATAAAAATTATTGATGTGGCTTTGTAACAAATATTAAAATGAGTGGTTTTTTCATAATTTTTCTATTGAGGTTAAAACAATTCTATAATAACTGTAGTCTGCAACATTTGGCGGTCTGTTACATATTTTTTTTATATTTCCTGAAAAATGTATTTGTGAAATTTCGTCTGTGTTTATTTTTAAATAATCAAATTCTCCATTTAAAAAATTTTCATTGCAAACTATCATAACATCTATACAAGTGGGACAATTTTCAAAAGAAACACCTATCCAAAATTTGTCGTTGTAATGGGTGTCTCCAGTATCAAGTTGTATTTTATAACTAATAGTTGCAACTAGATTATCTTCTTCTAAAACTGTAATTTCTTCTATGGTTTCAGAATTACATCCACAATCTTTTGGAGAATCGTCGTCCTTATCACAACTATTAATTACAAGAGCTATGGAAATCATTAATAATGTAAAAAGCTTTTTCATGTGTTTATTTAAATTTAGGTTTTACAAACTGTTACAATTTAACCTACAATATTAATGATTTATAATAAGCAACAAACTTAAATAAGTAATCAGATAAATCTTGTTGTTCTCTTTGTCTTCTTTATAGAATAGGGATACATTCTTATGAACGATTCCCCGCTCGTGCGCAATTGTATCGCGTTCGCTTCCCAATTCTTTTTTAAACACCAAAATTTCCTATTTAACCATAATAACGGAACACCACAACATCGTCCAATAAGCCCTTTTCATCTGCATAATCCAAAGCGCTACTATAAACATAATCAGGAGCTTTATAAACCAATCCGGACTCTACGGGATTATTGTGAACATAGCTGATCTTCTCCCAAATAACTTTATTACTCCATAACTCAATCGGCTTATTGTCATGTCTCCAAAATTGATATTCATTCACATTGGATGATTTTCCAGCGGCCTTTTTAAATTGTTCCAACAGAAATTCCTTTCGGCTCTCTCGTGGGTTCTCTTGTATAGCTTTAACGACTGCTTTACTCGTAAAGCGTTTAAAATCTCCTAATAAAAAGACAGGATGCAGCTCTCTGATGCTTCTAAAAAACCAAGTGGACATGATTGGTCATAATACACCACGCCACTATCTCCATACCCTTCTCCCTTTGGCAAAACGAAAGGCTTTGTAATAGAATATCCTTATTATACTCATTGCGGGTAAAAACATCAAGCCATTCTACAACGGCGAAGCTTACAAAGTAAAGCCCTTCGGGGTTATGAAACTTATAATTACGGCTCATATTCTAAAGATAGTCATTTTTTAGAATCTTTAGAATAGAAGACCCTAGATACTGAGGGTCTTATATTCTTCGGGAAACCGTGGTAGATACCGAATGAAATAAAGTTGGTTTATTTTGAAAGTGGCATTCAAATCTAGGAAACAACGCGATGGAAACGCTGGGGTGTTTTTGAGGTAAATTGAGGTAGTTGTATGTCTCTTTTGAGGTTTACCACACGATGCAATCGTGCGGAAGCGGGGGTTAAAATTATATAATGCAGACCGTATAGAGCAATTCAAAAAAATAGACCCCAACTGTGATACTGTTTTTTTAAGAATGATGGCACAGAAATACTTTGATATGGAAAAAACAAATCAGGAGAATTAGAGTTTTTTACCTCAGTGGGCCTACACCCAGAAACGGGCAAAACATTAAAAAAAATTACAAAATATATCTTTAAAAAATACATTTGCGAAAGTTACTAATGCCTTCTCAGTACTTTTTCATTTGATTATTGGCTCTTAAACCCAAACATACCAGATTGCCCCCCTAAAAAAAAACCTCCCCATTGAGCGGGTTAAGGGGGTATTTCATTTGTAATATCCAAAAAAAAAATTCCCCCTTTGAGGGGGGTTAGGGGGGTGTTAAGGGGTATTCACTAAACCAAAACATCCAAAATCCGAATGCCTAAAGGCTGCTTAAAGGCATACACCTCTGTTTCAATAATCTCGTAAAAACGCAAACCTAAAACCACAAATCCCACATGTTCTGGAACAGCTACCTGGTCTGGAGTTAAACTAAAGGAAGTAACCCCTCCACCTAGTTCCAAAAAGTGAACAGGCGAAACACTTAAAGAGCTTTCTAAACTTTCAAAATCAAAATCCAACACGCCCAAAGTCACACCTATATGCGTGGCCGTTTTAGGCACTTGAAACAATCCTGGATTGAAATTTTTAACCTCCAAACGTTGTGAGCCCCAATCAAAGGATGCCCGTTCACAAAAACCAACCACCAGGTCTTTCTCTGGTATAAATGAATGCCGTTTCAAGAGCTGCTTCCCTTTCGCAGTTTGTATGCCGTAACGCATATGTCTCTTACCTCGCTCAGATACCTGGTCTAAAGCTTTAATGTGCATAAACAAACTCATCAGATCAGAATTGAAGGCCCTACTCTTAATCCCATGGAAAAAGGGCATCAAAGCCAAACGAAACTGTTTCTTCACCCGACTGCAATTACCAAATTCACTCGCGTTTTCCCGTACACGTACCATTCTTGGACTCGTACGGATTGTGTAGCCATCAAAACCACCACCAGCAGTTCTAACCAAAGCACCCACCTCTTTGTCTTCGTAAAAATTAGCGTCTCCAAGGGTGCCAATAATCTTAATAATACCTTTTTGTCGTGCCATAATAAACAATAATTAATATGAATAAATAATACCTAAAAACGTCTCCCTAAAGTAATGAATATTAGCCAAATAAACAATAGCTATAGCGTATATATAGCGTATGTATAGCGTATATACCTTATCCCTAATCCGTATCAACCCAATAACAACCCAATGGAAACCACAGCCTAATCCACAATCAAAAAGAAGAGAATCTCAAATAACTGAAACCTATAAAAACAAAAAAAAGCGCATCCAAACCGGATACGCTTCTTTAATCTCCCACACTAATTAATATGAATTAATAGTAATACAAAACTAAAGGGCATAAATCTAATATCCTTACGGCTTCCCGTAAAATGGAAAAAAAGTTTATATCAAGCCCAAATCTTTAACAATGGCTACCAAATGAATGGCATTGTTAGCCTTAAACTGAATGCGAAGTTTGTTGAGACGCTTTTCTATGGTACTTAAACTGTTTGGACTAACACCATCGTCTTTCAATTGCTGACTGATCTGGTCTTGCGACAAACCCAACGACAAATGCTTCAACACAAGGATGTCGAAATCATCTATTTCCAAATCGGTTTTCTTGCTTAAAGCAGGAGCTACCTGTGGCGATACATAAAGTTCCTGTTCGTACACAGCCTGTATGGCTTCCTTAAGCTCTATAAGCCCTCTCCGGCCTTTACACACATAGGCATTCACCCCATTTTGGGTAAGCAGCTTGCGCACGCGTTGAATACGGTCTTCTATGGAATAAACAATAATGGGCAATTCTGGATACTCGGCATGTAAAGCCTCAATAAGTGACTCACCCGAAGGGTAATTTTGATCGCGATGATCCTTCTTAAAAGACAAATCGGTAATCAACAAATCAAAAGGGTCCTGGTCCTGGAAGGCACGTTTTATTCGTAAAAACGCATCATCACAATATTGTACAGTTTCTACCTGCCCTACCTTTAATGTATCTAAAACAGTAAGCATGCCCAGATTGATGCTCACCAAATCGTCTGCTAGTATAACCTTTTTAAACATATTAGATAATGATAACAGCTTGAAAGCCTTGGTTTATTTCTGAGCTAAAAGTAATGGAACCTTTTATGCTTTTTATACGGTTTTCCGTATTTTGAAGTCCATTCTGCTTTTTTAGGCTACAACCTTGACCATTATCCTTGTAGCTAACCGTTAATGTTTTGGATTGTTGGGCAAAACTGATAACCACTACCGAGGCCTGACTGTGCTTTTTCATATTGATCAACAACTCCTGTAACACCCGGTACAAAGCTATCTTTTTTTGACTGCTAAGCAAAGACCAATCTATCTTGGAAAGATCCTTGGTAAGGATGTTTACCCTATCGCTTTTATAATTGCTTATCAAATCCAACAAGGTCTCTTTAAAATGTTCATGGACTTGAATGTCCTGATGCTCCCTAGAAATATCTCGGGTTTTATGGTACACCCGCTCTAAATCGTCTAAAATACCTTCATGCACCTCAGGGGTTTGTTGGATTTTGGTCATCACATGGTACACCCCATTGGCCACCTCATCATGGACTTTTTTCGAAATACGCAATTCGGTATGATAAACTTCCAATTGCTTTTGCTTTTTAAAACGTTGCCGTTGAAACACTGCAACCGTCACTCCCAAACTAAGCACAAACAAAGACAAAAACCCATAAAGGTACTTATAGCTCTTTTCCTGCTCCAGCTCCAGCAAGCGTTTGTTGGCCAAAGCTTCTTGCGCTGCCAAAGCATATTTCTTGGAAGCGTACTTGCCCTCTACCAACATAGTCGCAGTTCGCATACTGTCCATAAGCTGTTTGTAAAACCGAACCTCTGGGTCTTCTTTTAATTGTACCAACACCCCCAAGGCAGTCACTAAATGACTGGGATTGTTGGAAGCCCTGGCCAATTGATAGGCTTTTTGGGCCTGTAACTTGGCCTGTTCAAACTTGCCTTGAGAAATATAATACTCCGAAAGATCCAAATAACTGCCCAAAATATCTGTTGGGTTCCCCAAAGCCTCACGTAACTTGAATGCCTGTTCCAAATCCAACAGGGCTGTACTGTCTTGCAACTTCCCTTTTACCAACCCCAAATTGTTTAGGGTTCTGGCAATGATAACGCTATCCTGATAGACCAAACTTTCCTGATATAAGGAGCTAAACGCCTCTAAGGCCACATCAAGACTGTCTGCCTGTAATTGGGCAAAGGCTATGTTGTTGCGCAAAACCATATCCTGTAACTTACTGTCTGCCAAAGCCAAAGCCTTTTTATAATAGGCTATGGCATTGGCATGATCTTGCATCTCACTATAAACCCGTCCCAAATGATTGTAGATACCTGCTTTGGACTCCCTACGCTCACTACTGGCTGGTAGCTGTTCCAAAAGACCTAAGGCTTCAATGGCTGAGCTCTCACTGTCATAAAGGATACCCAACTTTTTTTGAATAATGGCCAATTGCCTCAAACTATAAACGGCCTCTAAAGTATCTGCCCGTTTCAAGCTCCTGTCTTTTTGGTTTCGGTAAAACACAAAGGCTTGCAGCAAATCCGATTTTGAATTGGGCTTTATTACCTTGTTGTAATAATAATGGGTACTGTCAATGGGTTCTTGCTGAAGCTTGCCTGCCTGGACCAACAAACTGACCATAAAAAAAAGAATGAAACTTAAAACCGGTTTTAAAATATCCATACCTAAACTGAATACAATAACTGAGAATACAACTAAAGCTTAAAATGGCATCAGACCAAAGAAACTATTGGACTGTTCCGAACACCGATACACATCCACAATGGCATCATTTAAAAACTCGACATACACCCCATAGGTCAACCCGGAATGGTTGCCCGTAAAAACAAATACAGGTTTGCCACATAAGCAGCCTGTGCAGATATTGGCGGAAAGCTTTAAATGGGTGTCCCCTTTGCTTTGCATAAATTTAAAAATGCGTTGCTGCCTGTAAATAAAGGCGGTTTTTGGCATATCCTCGTAATATCCGTCGTCCAAGACCGTGTTGAGTTTATGGTAAT
Source organism: uncultured Xanthomarina sp. (assembly GCF_963971605.1). Lineage (NCBI taxonomy): Bacteria > Pseudomonadati > Bacteroidota > Flavobacteriia > Flavobacteriales > Flavobacteriaceae > Xanthomarina > uncultured Xanthomarina sp. The sequence goes on along the minus strand of NZ_CAXATZ010000017.1, from coordinate 680 downwards.
CCATCTGTTGAAAGGCATCCAGAATGTGACTGAGTTGGGATTGTAGCGTTTCCGTTTTTGCAACGGTTTGTATAAGGTCTGCAGGTTCCATGATATTTTAATTTTTATAAAAATAAAAAATATAAACATGTACCTCTTTTGAAACACCTAAAATTATCCACAAATTTTAATTTCAAAATGCGCATGGGTTTTATGACCCATAAAAAAAGGCCTTGACACACATGGCAAGACCTTTTAAAGTGAACCAAAAATAAAAAATGCTATTAATTAAGTTTGGTTGCATCAAAAAATGATTTGACTTCGGATAATGAAAAAGTTGGCACTAAAGCAAATCCTAAATTTGAAATTGAAATTACATTATGGTACAATACCCAAAAAGGAACGCACCTCGCTATAGTCCTTTGTATTGATATCGCACCACTGTTCCTTGTTTAATGCCTGACGGGCTTCAATTACATTAGCTGGAATCAAAACATACCTAAATGTTAAACTTGGTATGTTTTCATACGGAGTAACATCAGGGCCGTTAATCTCGATGGTCAATCCTAATTCTGATTGTAAATTGGAAAACCCACTTAATAAAGTTAAATTTCCAAGAGTAGTTGGAGTTGACAATATAATAAAGTCTGCTTCATCAGTACCTTCATACAACTTAACATATACTAAGGCTACACCTCCGG